>NZ_JAXFPY010000068.1:0-2139 GCF_034179385.1 Anaeroplasma sp. | reverse complement strand
AGCTGAAATAAAAAGTAAAGGAGGTATTATGAAGCTCTTAAGAAAAACGATCATGGGCGTATGTGCACTAACATGTACCGCACTAACCTTCACAACAGCAACGTATGCGTGGTGGAAGAACTATTCGAATGCAACCGTACAAGGCCTAAACATTACCGCAAATAGCGGACTTGGCTTTATGGTTTCTGTGGATGGTGTTAACTACAAAAACGATTTGACTGCTGAAGAAATCCAAGGTGCAATGCTAGTGAGTTATTCAGAGAATGAATTTGGATTTAACCCAGTTGATGGTAAATTATATACTAAGACTGCAATTCCTGTCTTCGATGAAAATGAAAACCTAACCGGTTATACATATGAACTAGATCAACCAGCAAGTACTCAAACAATTAAAGATGCTATGAAGAAAATAGAGCTAATGCCACTTACATCAATGAATGGTGTGGATATTACAGATCTTTATAATTCAGAAGCATCCGCAGGAAGTGGAAGATTCATAGAATTCCAGGTATATTTCAAAACTGTTGGAAATCGAGGAGAATTCAAACAAGCTACAAGTGTAGAAGCAGGTAAACGTTACTATGATTATACGGACCCTTATTATGTTCCATTATCTGAATTAAGCATTACCTTAGTTAATACATTAGATACAAATGGGGATAATATACCTGATGAACCAGATGTCAGTCAGTATTATTACAAGGAAAATGCGAATGATGAAAATGAAGCATATAAGACAGGATTAACTCATTATAATAAGGATTTTACCTATTATAAGCAATTTCATCATGTAATAGATATTACCGAAGATGCACAGAATTTACTTGCTAACAAACCAATCTATGAAATGACAAAAGGATATATGTATGAGATTTATCTTAATGGTGAAGAACAAACTTCAGATGCATTATTCGATAATGGTACATTAATACAAGAAGCTACACATATATCTCCAACAAGATTTACATCAAATAGCATCAAAGGTCAAGTTGGTGCTGATATGACAATCGTAAGAAACGGACAAGTCGTTACACTTCATGGCCCATCAGATACACAAGATGAAGGCGATGAATTTACAGTGTTTGGCGGAAACGCACTTCGAATGTCTATCACTGATGAAAATGCGAAAACTGCCTCAGGGGGAGCAACTGGTACACTCATTTACGAGCTTAATGATGCCCTAAATGGTGCATCCAATCTTGGTAGCTACGCATCAACTTATAGTGAGGAACACGCTATAGGCGATCCCGATTACAGCTTTGAACAGGACTGTTTATATGGTACTCGTTATAGCGCATCTTATACTTATTATACAAACCTTAAGCAATCGGATTCATTGAAAAATAAGCTTATTGCTTATAGTGATCTCCCTACTACGATTAAGGATTTAACGAGTAAGGATGATAATGGTAATTTCACCTATAATAAGCGAATCACTACTTTATCATCTGGTGAGGATGGTAAACCAATAACTTTTAGAATCTGGCTAGAAGGATGGGATGCGGATTGCTTTGATGGCCTTGGCGGCACAATCCAATCGCAGTTATCATTCTCGTCTAAGAGAATCTATTAATTCGTAGTATTTCCTGTTCAATTTTTTAAAACAAAAGCAATTTTTACTAAAAATTAAAGAAAAAGGAGAAAAACAAATTATGAAAAAATCAAGAATTGCTAAACTTGCTCTTATGGGCGCTTCTATTACAGCTTTAGCTGCTACTCTTACTACTTCAACTTATGCTTGGTATGTTTCTAACAAGACTGCTAATACAACTGCTGTGACAGGTAATACAACCGCAGGTTCTGCAGATGGTTCTATCGCATTGTCTTTAACTGGTAAAGAAGGTTCTTTTAAAAAGGAAATTGAATTACCTGCATTATCTGGAACACTTTCTCCAGTAGATAGAACTGGTGCTACTAGCGCAGCTACATACAAGGTTTTAGACGAAGATACTGATGCTGATGCTGCAGAAGGAAAGCAAATAAATGCTACAAAAGCAATTACAAGTAATGCCCATTATACTATTGAATTCTATATTTTAGCCGCTGCTACTTGTGATGTTAATCCAATGGTTACTGTAGCAAATACTACAACTTCATTCCCAATTCAGGTAAGTTATTCTGCTAAAGGAAATGTATCTG
>NZ_JAXFPY010000063.1:0-14475 GCF_034179385.1 Anaeroplasma sp. | reverse complement strand
GTAGCGTGTGTGATATTCATACTATAGAATATCTATTACGTAGAGGTGTGAACACACCAAAGCGACTTCAAGTTCTTTGAAGCACTTAAAAAAGGAGCCTAAGCTCCTTAAGGGGAAATTTATTTACCCCTTTGTTCTAATTGACAAACTATATATGTGTATATATAATAACACTATAATTTATTGCAAATAATAAATGGAGGAGTGAATTTAAAATGAGAGCACATGGAATATAGGATAAAATTGGCGGTATATTATTCATTATTGGTGATATAGTCCTAGTCTTTATTGGGATTTTTAGTAATTGTAATAAAGCTGTATATATCATCGGAGGTATTGGTGGAGTCGTTGGAGGTATCATCTGTATTGGACTTGCTAATACATTGCTTAACGATCAGGAAGATTAGCGGAAGCAGAAATAAAAATTGAGGCTTTAGAGTCTAAAAATGAGGACCTAATGAAAAAACTAGTAAAAGACGATGTTTTAAAAGCTAAGAGATTTACAAAATATATCGAAACAAAATCAGATGATATAGAAAAACAATTCGTTTCCTGTCCACACTGTGGATTTAAGAATCCAAATGGTGCTTTAGAATGCAGCAGCTGCTATAAGCCTATAGAAAATAAATAAATAAAATCCATCTTCCTTGAATGTTTCTCAAGGAAGATTTTTTTCATCTTTTAACTATGTTAAAAAGTAGGAGTCTTTTCTTTAAATTTGAAAAAAAATAGTATATAATGGATGATAGGTGATTATTATGAAACAATATTTAGATTTATGCAAGAAAATTTTAGAAGAAGGAACCTATAAGGATGATCGTACTGGTACTGGTACATATTCTATTTTTGGTTATCAGGCAAGATATGATTTATCCAAGGGATTCCCACTAGTAACGACAAAAAAGGTTTTTTTAAGAGGGATTATTCACGAGCTTTTATGGTTTATTTGCGGAGATACAAATATTAAATATTTAGTTGATAATGATGTTCATATTTGGGATGATTGGGCGTATAAGGCATATAAGGAATCGAGCGTCTTTGAAGGAGAGGATATTAAAGCCTTTGCGGCAAGAATTAAATCCTTAGATAAGGATGATCCATTTGTTAAGAAATGGGGAGAGCTTGGCCCAGTTTATGGCAGACAGTGGAGAAACTTCAATGAAGAGGGAGTTGACCAGCTTGAAAATTTAATTAACCAACTCAAGACAAATCCAAATTCGAGAAGATTAATCATTTCTGCATGGAATCCATGCGAGGTAGATAAGATGGCACTTCCACCTTGTCATTCCTTCATGCAATTTTATGTAATTAATGGTAAATTGTCCTGTCAGCTATATCAAAGAAGTGCTGATGTTTTCTTAGGAGTACCATTTAATATTGCATCCTATTCCTTATTCACCATGATGATTGCACAGGTTTGTGGGCTTGAGGCTGGTGAATTCATTCATACTATGGGTGATGCACATATTTACACAAATCATGTAGAGCAAATTAAGCTCCAGCTATCTAGAGAGCCTAAGAAGCTTCCTTTAATGAAAATAAATCCTAATGTTAAATCTATTTACGATTTTAAAATAGATGATTTTACATTAGAGGGCTATCTGCCTTGGCCAAGAATTAAAGGCGAGGTGGCTGTATAATGATTAATATGATTTGGGCTATGGATAAGAATAATCTTATTGGAGATGGCAATAGGATTCCATGGCATATTAAAGAGGATTTAATCTATTATAAGAATAAAACCAAAGGACAAGTAGTCCTTATGGGCGATGCAACCTATTTTTCTTTGAAAAGCTATTATAAGACGAAGCCTTTACCTTATGGTAAATGCTATATAGCAACGATAGATAAGAATTTGAAAATAGAAAATCCTCTAGAGGATATTGAAATCATTTATGATTTAGATTCCTTCTTAAAAAATTTTTCAGGCGATTTATGGGTATGTGGTGGAGCAACCATTTATAAGCTTGCGCTTCCCTATGCCAATCGCTTATATATCTCCTTTATTAAAGGCGATTTTAAAGGAGATAAATATTTCCCAACCATTGATTACGACAAGTATAATAAGATTTGGGAAAATGAAACCGATAGTGTTATATACACAGTATTTGAGAGGCGTTAATTATGTTGTTTTTAATGATGCTTACCATAGTATGGATAGGAGTATCTTTAGGTTTAACCATCTTAACCCATATGTATGAATGGTGGATAGCGCTTTGGGTAGTATCTGGTTTATTATCCGGGATTATCTTTGATATCTTATTTGTATTCATCTTCATTGAAATTGGTTCAAGAACGACACCAAAATCCAAATTTAAAGTATTTGTTCTTAAAAGTGCACTCGAGCTTGTGTTTTGGTACAACCATACAAAGGTAACCTGTGAAGGAGTAGAAAATGTTCCATACAATACTCCCTTTGTTATGTATTGCAATCATAAATCTATGCTAGATCCTGCAGCAATCTATGTAAAGATTAATCGTATTGTAAGTGCGATTGGCAAAAAGAGCCTATGGGGCTTTTGGCCAATGAATCGTATTTGTGAATGTTTTGGTGCACTACCTATGGATAGAGATAATGATAGACAGGCTGTAAAGGATATGCTTGTTGCCATTAAGGCAGTAAAAGAGGGTATGCCCATGATTATATTCCCTGAGGGTGGAATTAAGAATCGTGATGTAGAAGAGATGGTAAATTTAAGAGCTGGTGCCTATAAGCTTGCCATGAAGGCTGAAGCTCCAATCATTCCTGTTGCGATTATGGGTTCTTCTGAAATTGCAAAGAAGAAAAGATTTGAGAAGAAGCATATTCATATCATTTTCCATAAGCCGATAACTAAGGAAGAATATAAGGATAAGAATACAACTGAGGTTGGTACCTATGTAGAGGAATTAATCAACGAGGATATACGTAAGTATGAGGAACGTTAATTTTTTAGTTTTCGCTTGCTTAGGATTCGTTTTCATCATGCTTGGTAGCTTCTTAATCCTTTATGGTGTACTTAGGAATAATGATTTAGCTATTTATATTAGCTTAGGAATAATCATAGGTGCAGTCATATATTATATTATTTTAGGTATTATATTTGTTGCTACATACCTTAAAAAGAGGAGGTAGTATGTTTCTATCAGAAATTCCCGCTTTACATGTTTTAATTATTTATATTACAGTTTTAGTGCTCCATGTACTAGCTTTAATCTTTTTTATAATTAAAGGAATACTTGTAAAGCGTAAAAAGAAAATGTTTCAAGCTATCGAAGGTTTATTAAATGAATATGTTAAGGAAGATCCTCTATATGCAAAGCTTGATAGAGTGAATATGCCAGAATATGATTATATCCTTACGACAAGAGAGCTTAAGCTTTATATTATGGTAATACCAAATTTCACTTGTGGTGAAATTTGTATTAATTCCCCTACAAAGTGGCAGTTTAGAAGAACATATAAGGACGATATAGTGCGTTTCGTTCCAAGAGTGGATAAGCTTATGCGATTTGATCCACCATATGAGGCAGGCCTTAGATCAAAAAGATTATATATCATCTATCCAAATTCAAAATCCTTATTAAGATATATTAATGAATGTGAAATGGAATTTGTAAGACCCGAAACCGATTTGAATGGAACATCTGTTGTAACCTATCAAGAATTACTTGAGCATAGGGACTCAATTGAATTATAAAATATAGGGAATTCCTATATTTTTTTACTGAATGGTGATTTTTATGTATGATTATAAAACTTTAGAATATAAAAAGGTTTTAGAAAGGCTTTCTAGCTTTTTAAAAACCAATTACGCAAAAGAATTAATAGAGGATTCTTTAGAATCCTTTGATTTTGAAACTGTAAAAAGGCTTCAAGAGGAAACGAAGGAGGCCTATTTAGCGATTGTTAGACTATCGGATATTCCACTTGGTGGATTATATGAAATGAAGAATGCGCTAAAAAGATGTAAGGCAGGCTCTATCTTAAATGAAGAGGAGCTACTTAATGTTGTTGGATTACTCGATTGTAGTACAAATGTAATCAAATATTTTAAAAGCTTAGAGGCAATTAAGGTATCAACTCCAAATATTAAAAAATATGCGGATAATTTAATTATGCCAACTGCCCTAAAGACCAATATTACTCTTGCTATATCGAGTGATGGTAGAATCAATGATAATGCATCAAGAGAATTATTTATGGTAAGAAGAAGCCTTATTTCTTTAGAGAATAGATTAAGAAGCAAATTAAATGAATTATTAACGACTAAGGCATCTATGCTAACAGAGCCTTTAATTGTACAAAGAGATTCTAGAATGTGTCTTCCTGTTAAAATAGAATATAAGAATACATTCAAGGGTGTTGTTCATGATATATCAAGCTCAAATACAACAGCATATATTGAGCCTGAATCTACACTTGAAACGGCAAATCAAATTGATTCTTATACTCTAGAAGAAAAGAAGCAATGTCAAATTATATTAAAGAATTTAAGCTTACTTGTTCAAGCGGAAGCAGATAATTTATTATCGAATTTAGAAAATTTAACTAAGCTTGATATCATCTATGGTAAGGCTTTAATGGGTAAGGAATTAGGCTATAATAGTCCAAAAATAGAGGATAGACAGTATTTCAATTTGAAAAGATGTAAGCATCCTCTATTAGATTCAAGTAAGGCTGTACCTATTGATTGTGAGCTTGGAAATAAATATAGTGTCATCATCATAACAGGACCAAACACAGGCGGTAAGACCGTTGCCTTAAAAACTGTGGGATTATTACATTTAATGGTCTATAATGGAATGATGGTACCTACAAGTGAGGATTCTATCTTTGGTGCATTTGAAGATATTTTGGCGGATATTGGAGATGAGCAGTCCATTGAGCAATCCTTATCTACTTTCTCAAGCCATATGAAAAAGATTGTTGATATTTTATCTAGAATTACCTTTAATTCACTCGTTTTACTCGATGAGCTTGGAAGCGGTACGGACCCTAAGGAGGGCTCAAGCTTGGCGATTGCGATTATTGAGCATTTAAAGAGGAGTGGTGCTAGAGTCATTTGTACAACGCACTATAGTGAGCTTAAAAGCTATGCCTATAAAAATGAGGGCATATCGAATGCGAGTGTTGAATTCAATACAGAAACACTTCTTCCAACCTATAGGCTTTTGCTGGGGGTACCAGGTAAATCCAATGCGATTGAAATCGCATCTAAGCTTGGCTTAGAAAAAAGTATTATTGATGATGCGAAGAATGAATTATCCTTATCGAGTAGTGAATCGAGTGAGCTCATTGGTAATTTGGAAGAGGAAATGACCTCCTTAAGAAATCAGGAAAAGGATTTAGAGGAAAAAATAAAAAGCTATGAGTCAATGATCAATCATTTAAAGCAAGAGAAGCTTGATTTAGTAAAGAAGACGGATAAGATTATTCATGATGCGAAGGAAGAGGCCAAAAAGATTATTGAAGAGGCTAAGGCGGAATCTATAAAGCTCATTGAAGAAATTAAGAATATGAGTGATGAAAACTTTAAGGAGCATGAATTCATCGCATTAAAGACAAAGGCAAAGAATTTATCCATTAAAGAGGATCAAGAGGAAATATTTAATGAGGAATTACATGAAGGAGACTACGTTTATGTAAAGCCTTATGAAAAATATGGAACCATATCTTCTATTAAAAAGGATAAATATTATGTAAATTTAGGTCAATTCGCTATCGAATTTAAGAAGAATGAATTGTCCTTAGCAGCAAAACCAGAGCCTAAGAAGAAAAAAGAGGTAAGGCTATCTGGATATAATCCTGCATCTCACGCTACTCTATCCTTAGATTTAAGAGGAAAAAGAGTAGAGGAGGTAAAGGAATTAATGGATTCCTATTTAGATCAATGTGCTTTAGGTAACCTAAAGCAGGTATCCATTATTCATGGATTTGGTACAGGTGCTGTAAGAAAGGCAGTACAGGAATATTTAAAGACCTCACCATATGTAAAAAGCTATCGCTATGGTGGAGAGGGTGAGGGCTTAAATGGTGTTACTATAGTTTATTTAAAGTAGGTAAATATGAAGGCGTGTTTAATTTTATGGGATATTGAAAAAATAAATAAAGAGGATATCAAAGATTCCTTTATTGTCGGAGTGGATTTAGGAAGCTACAATGCAATATCTCATGGAATTATACCAGATATTGCTATTGGAGATTTTGATAGCTGTAAGAAAGAAGAATATGATGCAATAATAAAGAATTCGAAAAAAATCATTCAATTAAATCCAATGAAAGATAAAACAGACACAGAAGAGGCAATTTTACTCGTAAAGGATTATCATGAAATTTTAATTTTAGGTGGAATTAAGGGCAAAAGAATTGAGCATTTTTATGCGAATTTAATGCTATTATTCAAATATCCTAAGGTAAAAATGAAAGATGAAAATTCTTTAATTGAAATAAAACGGGAAAGCTTTATTCCAAATAAGAATTACAAATATATTTCCTTATTCCCTATAGAGGATAGTGCAATTCTATCCCTTACGGGTATGAAATATAATTTATGGAACTATACATTAAAAAGAAATGAGCCAACCTTAGGTATTTCGAATGAATGTATGAATAATCCTTATGTTGAAATAAAATCTGGTGGTCTTTTGGTAATATCTTCTATGGAGGATCATGAAAACCTTTAGACAATATTTAATTCCATCGATTATTGCTCAGGTATTTATGTCTTGCTATGCGATTATTGATGGAATATTTATTGGATATAAAATGAATGATTTAGGTCTTGCAGCCATTAATCTTGCATGGCCGATTACAGCCTTTATCCAAGGGGTTGGATTTGCCCTTGGAATTAGCGCAGGAATTTATATTTCAAGAATAAGGGGCTTAGGCGAAAAGATGAAGATTAAAAAGCTTAAAACCTCTATTTTACTTATTTTACTTATTGCATCTATAGTGCTTGGATTCTTGTTCTTTTTCTTAAAAAGACCAATATTAATCCTATTTCAAGCCAAAAATGAAACATTAGATGCTGCAGATAAATATATAACCATTATTTTATTTGGTTCTATATTTCAGCTTCTTGGGTGTGCACTAGGCCCAATTATTAAAAATGATGGCTATGTAAAATCATCTATGTGCGCATCGCTTTTGGCAACCTTAGTGAATTTTATATTGGATTATTTTTTCATTGTAAGGTTTGAGTTTGGGCTAGAGGGAGCTGCCGTTGCCTCCGTCATTGGCCAAGGGGTTGCCTTCCTTATTTGCTTAATACCATATGTAAAACAAATGAAGGGAATCTATCTGGATAAGGAATTCTTTAGGGAAATCTTCTTAGGTGCTATGGCCCCCTTTATCTTAAATTATTCTTATTCCATCATTATAATTTTAACGAATGCTTTAGCGGAAAATTATAGTGGAGATGAGGCTGTTGCAGCCTATACGGTATTATCCTATATGCTATATGTTATCAATGCACTCGCACAGGGGACCTCAGATGCGATCCAGCCTTTATTTTCTTATAATTCGATTCAAAAGAATTATAAGCTTAATCGTAAATATTTATATAAATGCTTTATTATAAGCTTCATTTTAGTATCTATATTTAGCTTAGCCTTCTTTTTATTGAGAGATCCAATTGCAAGGCTTTATGGATTATCGCCATTGGCCTGTGATATCTTTAATTTCGCTTGTATTTTCTATATTTTTGGTTTTATTATCATTAGCTTTAGTAAGGTTATATGCTCCTATTTATATTCTATAAACAAAAAGCTATTAGCGAATATATTAGTTTTAGCTGAGCCAATCTTACTAACGCCAATCGCTTATTTTATCTTTGTAAATTGCATGGGACTACTTGGACTTTGGATTTCATTCTTAGTCATTCAAGCGTTACTTGGAATTATGGCATTTTACTTTTATTATGTATCTGGGAGGGAAGAAAATGGATGGATTTTTGGTCGTAGACAAAGAAAAATCGATGACCAGTCAAACGGTTTGTCTTAAGCTAAAAGCTAAGCTAAACGCCAAAAAATGCGGTCATAACGGAACCCTAGACCCCAATGCGACTGGAGTAATGGTTGTTGCCCTCAATCAGGCAACAAAGCTATTAAAATTTATTCATGAGCATGATAAGGAATATATCGCAACGATTTTATTTGGTCTATCTACAACTACTCTAGATATGGACGGGGAAATTATAGATAGAATGGATATGAAACCAACGGTAGATGAAATAAATAGTGGAATCTTAGAATTAAAGAAAAGAATTACTCAAAAGCCTCCACTTACTAGTGCTGTAAAGGTAGATGGTATGAAATTATACGAATACCAAAGAAAGGGTATGGATGTGGATATTCCAGAAAGAGAAGTTATCCTAAAGGATTATGAAATTCTATCGGATTTAAGATTTGTAGATGGTTTTTATGAAATAGATATTAAATTATCTGTATCTAAGGGCTATTTTATAAGAAGCTTCGCAAGAGATTTAGGTTTATTATTAAATGGAGTTGCGATAGTTAAAGAATTAAGAAGAATAAGAAGTGGAGATTATGTAATTGAGGATGCTCATAAGATAAAAGAAATAGACGAAGCAAGCATTATTCCTATTTTTGATTTCTTTAAGTTCCCTAAGGTCTATATTAAGGATTATTTAATTCCATTAGTAAAAAATGGAATAACCTTAGATGATAGACAAACCAATCTTCATGAGCCCTTTTATGTAGATTCGAAGGATGGTATATTAGCTATTTATGAAGAGGTAGATCGTAATAAATATAAGCCAGTATTAATATTCAAGCAGGAGGATAAATAATGGAAGTTATATATATTAAAGATAATAATATAAGTCCAATCAAAGAACCTCTTTGTTGTGCAATAGGTAATTTTGATGGAGTGCATCTAGGTCATAGAATGCTAATAGAGGAAGCAAAAAAGCATAATATGGCTAGTGCCGTTTTAACATTCTATCCGCATCCACAGGTATTCCTAAAGAAAATAAAGAATTATCCACTATTAACTCCTATGGATAGGAAAAAGGATATTATAAAATCTTTAGGCGTTGATTATTTCATTGTTTTTGAATTTAATGATATCGTTTTAAAATATGATAAGAATGAATTTATAAATATATTAAAAGGATTAAATATTAAATCCATTGTATGTGGATATGATTTTACCTTCGGGTATAAGGCGGAAGGAAAATTAAGTGATTTAAGGGATTCTTTTACCGTTTATGAAATTGAAAAATATGTACTCGATGAC
Source organism: Anaeroplasma sp. (assembly GCF_034179385.1). NCBI lineage: Bacteria > Bacillati > Mycoplasmatota > Mollicutes > Anaeroplasmatales > Anaeroplasmataceae > Anaeroplasma > Anaeroplasma sp. The sequence continues at coordinate 5,234 of NZ_JAXFPY010000063.1, read as the reverse complement.
AAAAGAGTTTCCTCAAGCTATATTAAAGAATTATTAAGCTTTGGTAATATAGAGGATGCATCTCGTTTTTTAGGTCAGAATTATGCGATTAAAGGTTCTGTTGAATATGGATCTAGGAAGGGGAGAAAGATAGGATTCCCTACTGCGAATTTATGTTATGATGGATACTTCCTACCTAAAAATGGAGTATATTTTGTTTCTATAGATTATAAGGGTAAAGAGTATTATGGCATGTGTAATATAGGGCATAATCCAACCTTCAATTTTCAAAAGGATATAAGAGTAGAGGTTCATATTTTTGGACTTGATTTTAATATTTATAATGAAGAAATAGAAATTCAATTTTTATCACATATAAGAGACGAAATTGAATTTGATTCTGTAGATTCTCTTAAAAATCAGCTCATAGAGGATAAGAATAAGTGCTTAAGATTAGTTTCTTTAAGAAAATAGTATTTTTTTCTTGCAATGGATGCTAATTTTAGATATAATTATTTCGTGCGTGTGCCAGGTGCGGGGATCTCCGTCCCACTCTTAGCATATCGTGAATACTATAACAGGAGGAAAATATAATGGCTTTAACTAAGGAAGTAAAGGCAAAATTAGTTGCTGAATATGGCAAGAATGCCAAGGACACTGGTTCTACAGAGGTTCAGGTTGCTATTCTTACTTATGAAATTAATGAATTAAATGAGCATTTCCAAACTCATATTCATGATTTCTCTTCTAAGCGTGGTCTTATGAAGAAGATCGGTCAGAGAAAGGCTTTATTAGCTTATCTTAAGGACAATGATCTTAAGGCATATGAGGAATTAATTAAGAAGTTAGGATTACGTCGATAATCTAAAGCACTCAATGGAGTGCTTTTTCTTTTATAATATTATAAAAGAAGTATACAGAAAAAATGGTTATGTATAAAATTGGCTAAAATCACGAAAAAACTAAAGAAATTCATAAAAAAGAGATGTATTTTCGTAATTTAACCCTTTGTAAACTATATATTATTTGTTATAATACAATAGAATACGAACGAGCAAAGAAGTATTTATATATTTTTAGGGGGTATAATATGGGTCGTTTAAGTATGGTTGCTCAAAAGCAAATATGTGAAATTATCGATCGTTACAAAGACGAAGAGACTCCATTAATGCTAATTTTGAGTGACATCCAGAAGGAATATGGATATATTCCTCTTGAGGTACAAGAGCTTGTTTCTGATAAGACTGGAATTCCTGTTGCAGAAATTTATGGCGTTGTAACCTTCTATTCATATTTCTCTTTAGAGCCAAAGGGAAAGTATGTTATTGGTGTTTGTTTAGGTACAGCATGTTATGTTAAGGGCTCTCAAATGGTTATTGATAAGTTCTCTGAGCTATTAAAGATCAATCCAGGCCAGACTACAGAGGATGGTTTATTTACACTAGATGCATTACGTTGCATTGGTGCATGTGGTATTGCCCCTGCAGTTACTATTAATGGTAAGGTTTACTCTAAGGTTAGTGTAAACGAGGTTGCAGGAATTATTGAATCTTACAGACAGGAGGCTGCTAAATAATGATTAAGAGCTTTGAAGAATTTGATGAGAAATCATTAAAGTGCGTAGATTGTGTTTCTAAGAAGTTTAGTGGAGAGGATGGCAAGCGTCATCTACTTGTTTGTGGTGGTACAGGCTGTTTATCTTCTAATTCTAATGAGATTTTAGAGACATTAAATGCACTAATTGTTGAGCATCATTTAGAGGATAAGGTTGATGCAAACAAGGTTGGTTGTTTCGGCTTCTGTTCCCAGGGACCTTTCGTTAAGGTATTACCTGAGGATACTTTATACCGTATGGTTAAGGTAGAGGATGCAAAGGATATAATCGAGAAAGATATCATCGGTGGTGAAATTGTTGAAAGATTATTATATGTAGATCCACAAACAAAGGAAAAGATCACTAAGCAGGATGATATTACATTCTATAAAAAGCAAGTACGTATCGCATTACATGGATGTGGTACTATAAATCCAGAAAAAATTGAAGAAACTTTAGGCGTTGGCTCCTTCAAGGGCTTAGAGCGTGCTTTAAAGATGAAGCAAGAAGACGTTATTAAGGAAGTATTAGATTCTGGACTTAGAGGTAGAGGTGGCGGAGGCTTCCCTACTGGTAGAAAATGGCAATTCGCATTCGCACAGCAGAATGATGAAAAGTATGTTGTATGTAATGGTGATGAGGGAGATCCAGGTGCATTCATGGATAGATCCATTCTTGAAGGTAACCCAATTGCAGTTATCGAAGGTATGATGATTGCAGGTTACGCTATTGGTGCAAAGAATGGTTATTTCTATGTACGTGCAGAATATCCTATTGCCGTTGAAAGATTAAAGATAGCAATCAAGCAGGCTGAGGAATTAGGCTTACTTGGTGATCATATTATGGGAACAGATTTCTCATTTAGATGTCATTTAAGACTTGGTGCTGGTGCATTCGTTTGTGGTGAGGAAACCGCATTATTAAATTCTATTGAAGGTCAGCGTGGTATGCCACGTCCTCGTCCACCATTCCCTGCAGTTAAGGGTTTATGGGGCAAGCCAACAATTATTAACAACGTAGAAACTTTAGCTACAGTTCCTTATATTTTAAGAGAGGGTGCTGCTAAGTTTGCACAATATGGTACTGAAAAGAGTAAGGGTACTAAGGTATTCGCTTTAGGTGGTAAGGTTAATAATGTAGGCTTAGTTGAGGTTCCTATGGGAACTACTCTTCGTGAATTAATTTACGATATCGGTGGTGGAATCCCTAATGGAAAAGAGTTCAAGGCTATTCAGACAGGTGGTCCATCTGGTGGATGCTTAACTGCAGCTGAACTTGATGCAGCAATTGATTATGATAACTTAATCGCAAGAGGCTCTATGATGGGTTCTGGTGGAGCTATCGTAATGGATGAAGATAACTGTATGGTTGACGTTGCAAAATTCTATATGGAATTTATTTGTGATGAGTCCTGTGGTAAGTGTTCTCCATGCCGTATTGGTACTAAGAGAATGCTTGAAATCCTTACAAGAATTACTGAAGGTAAGGGTACAATGCAGGATTTAGATGATCTTGAGGAATTAGCACAGGCAGTAAAGGCAAATTCACTATGTGGTTTAGGTCAGACAAGTGCGAACCCAATTGTATCTACAATGTCAAAATTTAGAGAAGAATATTTGGCTCATATCGTTGATAAGAAGTGCCCTGCTCATGTTTGTAAGAATTTAATGCAGTATGTAATTGATAAGGATAAGTGCGTAGGCTGTGGTATTTGTGCTAGAAACTGTCCTGTAGATGCAATTACAAAAACCGATTACATTGCTCCTAAGCATAAGCTTGCTTCAATGGAAATCGATCCAAATAAGTGTGTGAAGTGCGGATTGTGTATGTCTCAGTGTAGACCAAATGCAATCTCAAAACAATAATGGGGGTAGAAGGACAATGGCTTTAATTAATATTAAAATTGAAGGCAAGCCTTATCAGGTTGAGCAAGGCTTAACTATTTTAGAGGCTGCTAGATTATGTGGTTATGAAATTCCTACCCTTTGTAATTTCAATAAGGATCAATGCTCTTTAGCATCTTGCCGTGTATGTCTTGTTGAGGCTACAGGTGCAAGAGGCTTAGTTGCAGCTTGTGTATACCCAGTTTCTGAGGGTATGGAAATTAAGATTTCCTCTCCTAAGGCAACAAAGGCTAGAAGAATTTCTGTTGAATTAATTTTATCCAACCATTCCTTCCACTGCCAGCAGTGTGATAAGAACGGACATTGTGAGTTATTACATGTAGCTCAGATGGTTGGTGCAAGAGAGGGTAAGTTCTTTGGTGAAAAGAGCCAAACCTATGTGGATGATTTAAGCTCATCTATTGTACGTGATACATCTAAGTGTATCCTATGTGGTAGATGTGTTAAGAGATGTGTTGAGGCTCATGGTACAGGTATTTTAGGCTTCGAAAAGAGAGGCTTTAAGACATTTGTATCTCCAGCTGGAAATAGAAGCTTTAATGAATCTCCATGCTTACTATGTGGACAGTGTGTTAACGTATGTCCTACTGGTGCATTAATGGAAAAGAGCGAAATCTCTAAGGTTGATGAGGCTATGCAGTCTGGTAAGTTTGTTGTTGTACAGACAGCTCCTGCAGTTCGTGCTGCCTTAGGTGAAGAATTCGGTCTTCCAGTTGGTACACCTGTAACAGGTAAGATGGTTGCAGCCTTACATCGTTTAGGCTTTGACCGTGTATATGATACAAACTTCGGTGCTGACTTAACGATTATGGAGGAAGCTTCAGAATTACTTGGAAGAATCAAGAATGGTGGAGTTCTACCTATGATTACATCTTGTTCTCCAGGTTGGGTAAATTATGCTGAATATTTCTATCCAGAGGTATTAGATAACCTATCTAGCTGTAAGTCCCCTCACCAGATGCAGGGTGCAATTATTAAGTCTTACTTCGCAAAGGAGAAGGGCTTAGATCCAAAGGATATCTTTACGGTATCTATCATGCCATGTACAGCTAAGAAGCATGAAAAGGATAGACCAGAAATGGAAGTTGAAGGCTTAAGAGATGTTGATTGCGTATTAACAACTAGAGAGCTTGCAAAATTAATTAAGAGAAGTGGTATTAACTTCAATAAGCTACCAGATGAGGAATTTGACCAGGATATTATGGGTGATTATACTGGTGCAGGTGTAATCTTCGGTGTTACTGGTGGTGTTATGGAGGCTGCACTTCGTACAGCTTACAAGGTATTATCTGGTAAGGAAAGACAGCCAATCGAATTTAATGAGGTTCGTGGCTTAGAAGGTATTAAGGAAGCTGAAATCGACCTTGGTGCAGCTAAGATTAAGGTAGCTGTAGCTTCAGGTATGAAGAATGCTAAGGTATTACTTGACCAGATTAAGGCAGGTACAAGCCCATATACATTCATTGAGATCATGTGCTGTCCTGGTGGATGTATCAATGGTGGTGGTCAGCCATACATTAAGCCTATGTTAATGCCAAATGAAGATATTGACATTTATGAGACTTATAGAACTAAGAGAGCAAATGCAATATATTCAGAGGATGAAAGACAGGTAGTACGTCAATCTCATAATAACCCTCAGATTAAGGAATTATATGAGAAGTTCTTAGGCGAACCAAATTCTCATCTTGCTCATGAGTTATTACATACTCATTACAACAAAAATAGAGAAAAATTCCCAGAAAAGAAGTAATATA
>NZ_JAXFPY010000052.1:0-12863 GCF_034179385.1 Anaeroplasma sp. | reverse complement strand
TTCTCATAAAGAAATGTTATGGTATATTGAACAAACATATAAAAACAAATGGTCAAGAAGCCAAGTAGAATTACAATTTAAAGCTAAAGCTTATGAAAGATATTTAATTAATCCAGATATTTCTATACAAGATAGGGAAGTATCTATTAATACTGAATTAAATGAAATTGTAAAAGATACTTATGTTTTGGATTTTATAGGAGTAAATGATATTACTTCCGAGAAGAAATTACAAAATAGTATATTATCTAATATTCAAAAATTTATCTTAGAACTAGGTCAAGGATTTTCATTTGTTAGAGAAAAATATAAACTACCAATTGATGATAAAGAATATGAAATAGATTTGTTATTCTATCATATTCCTAGTCATTCATATGTTGTTATAGAATTAAAAACAACAAAGTTCAAACCTGAATATATAGGGCAATTATTATTCTATACAAATTATATTGATGACTATGTCAAAAGCGATTTAGATTCGCCTACTATTGGTATTGTACTATGTAGTGAAGCTAATAGTGTTGTATGTAAAACAACACTTAAGAATACTAAAAATTTAGCAATTTCAAAGTATAAGGTGATTGAAGAATTAACAGAGTATCTAGAAAGAAAGTTAAATGAGGAATAATATTCTCGGTTTTTATCCGCGAAAATTCAGAGAATCTATTGAATCGGGAGCTATAGGAAAAATCAAAATACTTAATGTATAACCAATACTTTTTTCATTTTATACTTTGCATATTATTTGCAAAATACTAAAAAATCCTTTCGTATTATTATGCGTAAATTTTTAATTAAAGCGTGGATGGTGATTTTCAATGAAATTAAAAAGGTTGATACTAAGCCATTTAGTACCAACTCTGTGCAAATTAGGAATATGAAAATAAAATGAATCCCCTTTACTATGTATTCTAATTAATAATACAATGATATCATGCTATATATTTGCTGTCGATTAATTTATAGATAGAAATATAGAAAATATACTTAAAGATTGGTATATATCCTATGATAGCCATATAGATGGTATTTTTGTCGAAAGGTTCGATAAAAATGATTGCAAAATTACAACATCTATGGCTGAAAAATATTATTTAAGAATCAAATCTAACCTTACTTTGACAACGATTATTGAAAGAAATAGCTGTTATAGTTATTACTAGTGCTGGTTCTTGTGAAATGGGTTTTACCTGGGTTGCAGAAAAAAGTGCTGCAAAGCCTATTTTAGATTTGCTAGAGAAATACGGCATTCATATTTTAAATGTATAGAATAAAATGCCCCAACAACTAAATGCTAGGGCATTTTTTTAATTTAACTTTTTTACTGGCACATCCATATAGATTTTTTCAATTGCGAAATGCTCACGCTCTTCTTTTGTAAAAATAGAAACAATGACATCATGACAATCGATTAAAACCCATGGAGATTCTCTGCCTTCAATACTTCTTACATCGAAATTGTTTTTAGCACATTCATCCTCAATGTAAGAAATTACGGATGTGGCTTGACGTGCTGAATCTACAGAAGCTAATACCATCTTATCATAAAATGGGCTTCTTTCCTTAGTATCATATACTAAGATATCCTTTGCGTTAACCTTTTCAAGGCAATCAATTATTACTTTTTCTAAGCTCATCTTCTAAAACCTTTCTTTTATATTCTTCTTTAACCTTAATTTGCAGAGGGTGGGCCTTATGGCCTAGAGATTCCTCAAATTCTATTGTTCTTTTTAAGGATTCATATATCGCTAAATTAAGATTATTATCATCAACTAATATTTTTCTAACCTCTATACAGGATGGATACACTCTATTCTTTTCTGTATAGTCTGCAATCATTATGATTGCTTCTAGCATACTCATATTTGGTCTACCAAAGACATGATATTTAATAGCATTATAAATATCTATATCAAAGTCCATAAGCCTTTTATATGCTTCTGCAGATAAATAGGCATGATATAGGAATGGATATTCCTCACATTCCTTAATCTCCTCCTCTGTAAGTATACCTAAAGCATCCTTTGGATCATCATATTTAGAATAATCATGCATATAGGCAGCCACTTTAGCCTTTTCAACATCAACATTATATCTTTTTGCTAAGAACTCTGCCATTAAAGCAACACCAAAGATATGCTCTAATCTTTTTTTATGACCATCCTTATATTTTTCTTCTACTAAGGCTTTTGCCTTATCCGATAATTGCATTTGTAAAATAAACCTCCGTAGATTCTAATACCTTAACCTCAATATCACATTCTCCAATAACCGATACAAAGCCAAAGCCAGAGAACCATACATCTCTTTTTCTTTGGCCATCTAAATGAACAAATAAGGTCTTATATTTCATTTTAGATGCCTCAGCCTCTAAAGGTGGATTTAAAAGCTTACCTAATTGTGTTTTGAATAATTCCTCTACTCTTTCTGTTTTACATCTATGAATATATAAATCATTTGATGCATATACAATTGCAGAAATCTTTTCATGAGAGGTAAAGCTTAGGGCTGCAAGCCCTGCAAGCATAATCGAATTACCATTCGTAATTTGATAGGTTAGAGGCTTCATTTCATTATTTGGAATAATCTTCTTATAGGATTCCGGTAATAATACATTTAAAACATCCGATGGATTAATTAATCCTGGTGTATCGATAAATGCCTTATTATCACTAAAGAATGGAATTCTTATTTCATTTAGGGTAGTACCTGGAATTACAGATGTAGATACAACATCATCTGTAATAGAGGTATTCTTCTTTAATAATGCATTAATTAAGGAGGATTTACCTACATTGGCACATCCAACAAAATAAACATCTCTTTCCTTTCTTGCAAGATCAATGGTTCTTGTTAAATCCTCAATGAAGTATCCCTTCTTAGAGGATACAATATGAATAGCATCAACCTTAAAAAAGATTTTTTCACATTCGTGGCTTAGCCAGGATACTATATTTTCTACATTCGTTGAATGTGGAAATACATCATATTTATTCGCAACTAAAATGACATTTTTATTTCTTAATTTATCAATCATTTTTTTATTGAAGGTTGCCTTAAAGGCAAAAATATCCACAACAAAAACAATTAATCCATTCTTTCTTATAACATCATCGATGACATGCTCATATTCCTTGTTTGATGCAACAATTTTAGGCAATTCATTATAATGCATCATACGGAAGCATCTTTTACAATATCTACTTTCCTTTGAAAGTGTTGGAATAAATCCCTTTTCCTCTGGATTTTGATCCTGAAGTATTGCACCACAGCCCTTACATTTTCTTTCAATCATCTTTTTCACCTGCGAATTCCTTTAAATATAAATCATATTCTTCTCTTCTTTTTTTCTTTATTCTTCTTAAGAAGAAGGATTCAATTCCTCTATTTATTCTTGTAGATAATATATCTGTTCTTTTATCTATAGGCTCAATTAAGCAAACCTGAATCTTACATCTTTTACCACCTAAGACATCCGTCATTAATTGGTCTCCCAAAAGTAAGATTTCATCTCTTTTATATTCCCCTTTTGCAACCTTTTTTATAGCCTTTAAAATTCCTCTTTTTAAAGGCTTAGTTGAAAATTTAACATAAGGTATTTGATAAAGCTCTGCAAAATGATCGACTCTCTTTTTTCTTGAATTCGATACTAATATAAATTCAAATCCTAAATCTAAAATCTTCTTTTTAAATTCAAAGAGCTCTTCACTTGGATCTGTTTTTCCATAGGAGATTAAAGTATTATCTAAATCCGTTAGGATAAGTCTTATTCCTTTTTCATATAATTCTTCTAAAGGAATATCATATATAGATTTATAATAATAATCTGGAATAAGCATTTTAATCATAAAGAATACCTCGCTTGTATTATACCTTATTTTTTTTAAAAGAAAAGAATTATAATTATAATATTTTATATTATAAAACAGAAAAAAACAGACCGAAGTCTGTTTTCATCTTCTTTTACTTCTTTCCTAAGAAATCTGCAGCAGCAGGTAAAATAGCGACTACTCCACCAACAATAGATAGAATACCACCAATAACCCAACCAGCACCGATATGTACATCGTTTGTTGATGGCCAGCTATTTGCAGAAGCAAATGTAGGTACAACGATGAACATGAATACACCTGCAACTACGAATAATAATACTGCAACTAAGTTTAATAGGCCTGCAAACTTCTCTAGTGCATGAACCTTTAATAAAGGTAGAATGATACCTAATAATACGATAACTAAACCTACAAGAATGAAAATCCAAGAAAGTAAAGCTAACACAGATGGATTAGGTGCTAATAGGGAATCTTTATTACCGAAGATAGCATTTACTCCACTATAGCGAATTACGTGATTACCGCTACCTACAATAACAGAATTTGTAGCCATCATTAAGATGAATGCTACTACTACCAATACTAAAGAAATGAATCCAGAGTATTTTAATAATTTTTTCATTTGTAAACTCCTTTCCTAAGCATAATTATAATTCAAATTGTATTCATAATCAATTTTAAAGATAAAATTCATAGAATAGAAATACAAAATATATTAATTCGTTTCAATAATGTTTAAAGTTTCAATCAAATCAAATGCTTTAGAATCAAATGGACTATAAAGCTCTGCATTCTCAAGCACTCTTAAAAATTCAGTTAATTTTAAATCATTTTCAAGTGTATAGGTCTTTTTATATTTTTGTCTTGCTAAAGCAAGATCATTTCTTGCATAGGAATAAATTTCTAAGGATGGAATCTTACTCATTGCATAACTAATATAATAACATGGATTATCTAATACAACTCTTTTCCAATAAGCCGTAACATTTGTCTTATTCTCACCATAAATGGCATCCATAATGGTATCATATCCACCTAAGGCATCTCCGGCTTCCTGATAATAAATATCAAAATCATCTACAGAAAGTGTATCACTAGAATGATATACCCTATATTCAAAATCATTGACCATAGTAGCTAAAATGATTACTCTACATGCATCTAAAACCTCATCAATATGTAATACATCAACTACATTTGGTGTAAAGGAATTATCATTTTTAGAAAGCCATGCAAGGAATAATAATTCGTTGGCTTGAGAATGGGTTTCTGCTAAATCGTAGCTCATTGCGCCTGGACCATTTACCATAAAATTATTATAGTGACCAAATTCATGAATAAAGGTTAGTGTATTTTGGTAGCTTGGACCAAAATAGATAATAGGCTGATCTAGGGAGTCCATGAATAAATAGGTTGTAAAGGCACCATCGATATTCGCATTTACTCCACCTAGCCTTATATAGCCATCCTTGAGTATAAAATCTAAAGAATTCTTATAGGAATCACCAATAAATGTACCATAATCCTTAATATCCTCTATCATCGTATTATAATTTGCTTGATGGAAGGAATTCAATCTATTCTTTTCCTCATCTGTTAAGGCATTTACCTTATCCTCTCTCAAATTGTTTAAATTTTGCATTAAAGGTAATACTGTATCCTTCACATATCCATTGAAGGTAGATACCTCAGATGGAGTATATTCTCTTTCATAGATATCCTTATATGCATAATCTATATAAGAATCATACCCTAATAGCTTTGCTTCCTCTTTATAATTTTTAACTAAGGCTAAATAGATATCTGCCGTATGATCTTGAATCTCCTCATCCGTCAAATCCCTATATCCCTTAAGTAATTCCTCTTGCTTCTTTTCAAGCTCATAATAGGCATCCGGTTTTTTTGAATGGATAAGCTTTTGTATTTCTTCTTCCGTATAGCCTTGGAAGAATTGGTCCTTATAAGCAGAATCATACATATCCTGATATAAGCTTTCCTGCCACTTCGATGCCTCGGCTACAATATCATAAAAATACATATATCTATCATATGCAGAATCATCTCCTTGAGCATAATTGATATGCTCAATCGTTCTATAGGTTGCACAAGCATAAATGGATCTTTGAACGGATAGCCAAGACCCTACAAGCTCAAAATCATTTTTTCCCTTTAAAGCTTTTTCAAAGCGATCCATATTCTTTAATAGGGCATCATAATTTTCCTCATCCCATGTATAGCTTAAATCCTTCCTTACTCTCGTGCCATTACCATCTAGGATTAAGCATGAGGATAAGGACAATACGCTTAAGCCTACTAAGGCTAAAGAAAGTATTCTTTTTGATAATTTCATAAATACCACTCCATTCGACATAATAATTTTACCACAAATTATAGCATTTTCCTAATATTCCTTTTTAGGAATTTCTTTTAACCTATATTTTTCACAAATATTTTTAAATCCTTATCATTTCTATGAGCATGACCTTATTAAATTTCTTCGTTTTTTTATTCTTAAACCAAAAACGATCTCCCCTCTACATATCGATTTAATTAAAATTGGAATTAAATTCTTTATATCATATTTTTCTATATTTTTCCATTTCTTAAAAAACAAATTATTTTCTTCTTTTACTGATATCTGTATTTAAGATACGTCCAATGAGTAAGCTAAATTTAGAATCATGCACATCTATTTTTTTAATTTCAGACTCATTATAATTCGCATAACAATACTTATGATTACTATATTATATGCACCATTTACTATAGAATGCACATATATCCGATCGACCACTCGATTATAGCGTTAAAGGAAATAGAAAAAAGACGGGTAGTCTATTTTAGACTACCCTATTAATATTCTTCTATAGGAAATACATCCTCTGCATATTTAATCATATCACATACATGAAGTAAATCTAGGCTATTATCCTTCATTTCTATGAATCTATCTCTTATACAGTCTATGAATTCCTTTCTATTAGACATATAGGCAATATCTTCAAAATAATCACTTAGATAATAGAATTCTAAATCCGTTGACTCTTTAATGATTTCCATAGTCAAATCGATATCTACAAGTAGATAGCTTAATATATTAATATCTCTATCCTTAAGTATTTCATCTATATAGCCCTTTAATTCTTCTTTACTCATTTTAACTCCAATCTAGAATGATATCCTCTAACCAAATTTGTCTTAGGATAATATTCCATTTCAACATATTTATATCTTTTTAAATTCTCCATAATAGATCTATGTGCAATATCCATATTGTATAGCCTTAATATGACGATTTTATCCTTCATTTTACCTTGAAATTCAATTCCAACATTTTTATTTTTCATTTCAATTATACTCATTTTTGCAATTTGCATAATATCTGTTTTATATAAATCCTTATGGATTTCTTTTAAGATTTTATGATAATAAATAAATTCAAAAATAAGTAAAGGTAAAAATAGGGAAAAGAATAAAAAGGTATATCTTATATCACCCATAGGGGTGATAAAGACTAAAAATGTTAAAAGTAGGAATATAAAATATACACCAAGCTTTAAATAATGCTTTCCATTATAATAGCTTATTACAAATTCCTTATCCATTAAATCATCTCATCCTCTTTTGGATAGGATGCGATAGCACCCTCTCTTGTAATACTTTTTGCACAGAAGCGGTTCGAATAATCTAAAAGCTTATATAAGGCTCTAGAATCTAGATTTCTAATTTCAGATAAGCTCATTCTCTTCTTCGCAAGCTGTGCTAAGAAGGAGCCAATAAAGCCATCTCCAGCACCAGTAGTATCAACGACATTAGAAACCTTAATACCATCAACAGAGGCACTATGTAATCTCGTGTAGGCTTCAGCACCATCCTTAGCCTTCGTATAGATAATTAATTCAACTGTACCTTGGAATAGGAGAGGTAATGCATCCTTAATATCCTTACAGCCTGTAATGAATTCAAGCTCATCTGAGGAAATTTTTAAAATATGGCAAAGTGGAATAAACTGTTGAATGGCATTTTTTAAGGATATCTCGCTTTTCCATAGCATTAATCTTATATTTGGGTCAAAGGAAATAATCGCATCGTTTTCCTTTGCATATTCTATCGCCTTTAAATGAGATTCTCTCATTGGAAATGGTCCAATATCTACACTACAAAAATGGAGTGCATAGGTATTTCTAAACCATAGCTTCTTAATTTTATCTGGCTCTAATAGCATATCCGCACCAGGATTTCTAAAGAAGGTATAATTCGAATCTCCATTGTATAGCTTAGATACAAAGGCTAAGGAGGTAGATGCTTCATTTGTTCTATATAAATATTCTGTTGAAACATTATTCTCCTTTAAATATTCGATAATCTTATCCCCAAATTGATCCATACCAAGCATAGTGATCATACCAGATGGCACACCAAGCTTAGATACGGCACCACAAACATTACAAGGTGCTCCACCAACCTTAGGGCTAAAGGATTTTACATCTTTGACACTAAAGCCTACATCATTTGCAAGAAAATCGATTAAGGCCTCACCAATGGCTAATATTTTTTTCATGAAATCACTCCTCTCGCCATTATTATATAAAATTTTAAAATAAAACAAAAGAAAAAAAGCTCATGCGAGCTTTTTAAATTCAATTATCCTAATTTAACCACGAGCTTATCTTTGTCTTGATTTGAATCCTTTGGATTGTTATATGCATCCTCTTCTAATAAATCTAAAAGATTGAAATCATAATAGGATCCCATGTTTTCATCCATATCAAAATATATTTCATCATCATTCATAACAATCACCCAAACCTTTCAAAACTATTATAGTGATTTATTTTATAAAAGGAAGAGGAAATATATTATTTTATTCTTTTTAATATTAACATAATATTTCATTAAATTTTTTTATAAAAATATGTGCAAAACAACTATTGACAATAAAAAATTAAATGTACTTTCATGAAACTTATTTATTTTTTTCATGAAAGTACAAACATTGCTTTCTATAATAACCTAATCTAATATTGTTATATCCTGAATATCATCGAAGAAAATCTTCTCTTTTACTACCTTGATATATCTTGATGATGGATTAATATCCGAAACTAAGCCAGTAAATTCAATATAAGAATCTATAGAATAATAAACTACCTTTACCATAGAGCCCTTTTTAATGTTTGAAAATGCAAGATTTAGCTTATTATAATCATCCTCTGTGAGCTCCTTTTTTTCTACTAGGATTCTTTCTTTTTCATGAATAGCTTCCTTAAAGCCCTTTAATGCATCAAAGGGCATAAAGATTTTCGCTCTTTTTAAATCACTCACTATTATGTCCTCCAATCATAGAATTTCTTTCCTTCGCTATTGCAGATTCCTCTAAATCCTGAGCCTTTAAAATAGAATTTTTACCATATTTCTTCTTTAAATCTAAAATGGTATGGGATAGCTTTTCTTCTCTCTTTAGCTCCTCCTCATCCATAAATAAATCATAAGTTTTATAGGATTCATCCTTAATACCATAAAAGCCTATAGCAATACTTCTTATAATGCCAGATCTGTCTACATTCTTATCAAACATTTCCATAAAATAGGGATATAGGATTTTATAGGAATTTACATATTCATCTAACCTTAAGGATTGCATAGAAGGCATAAATCTTTTGTAGGGGTTTTCATCCTCGCTCCACTTTTCATGAACCTCTCTATAGGTTACACCAAAGGAAATTCCAGAACAAACAACTCCCCGGTCCACTAAATCTAAAATAGACATTTCAACAAGCTCAGAAAATGCAAGCCTTGCATCCTTAAAAGTATAGCCATGGCCTAAGATTTGATTTGAGGATATCGAATTGGATTCTGGTGTATATTCTTTTATTTCTTTAATGGTTGTTGGCTCTATACCATTCGCATGGTCAATTAACACTTCTGCGTTCACGCCAAATTCCTTATAAAGAATATCCTTATCCATATGGGCTACTCCATATAGATCATACACATTATATTTTTCTAATCTCTTTGCTGTACCCAAGCCTATTTGCCATATATCGGTAATAGGCTTATGGTGCCATATTCTTTTTTTGAATTCTTCTATATCTAAATAACCTAAATTATCGCTTCTATGCTTCGCATCAATATCCATAGCAATCTTTGTTAAAAATAAATTCGTACCTATTCCTGCAGTTGCTGTAATACCATAGGTTTTATAGACGTCATCGATAATTCTTTTGGCTAAATCAAAAGCGGATATTTGATACATATTTAAATAGGAGGTGACATCCATAAAGCATTCATCTATAGAATATACATAAATATCCTCTTTGGATATATATTTTAAATATATAGCATAGATATTTGCTGAATATTCAATATATTTTTTCATTCTAGGCTTTGCCATAATATAGGAAATATCCTTTGGAATTTCAAAAAGCCTACAGCGGTTATGTACACCAAGCTCCTTCATTCTTGGGGATATAGCAAGGCAAATGGTTGTAGATTCTCTATCTGGGTCTGCCACAACTAGCTTTGTCGTAAAGGGATCTAAGCCTCTTTCTACACATTCTACAGAGGCATAAAAGGTTTTTAAATCAATACATAAATAAGTTTTTTCTTCCATTTTATACCTCCATTCTTATTCATATTATACAATAATTTTTTTATAATTCCTTATAGGAAAAGATATTATTCTTTATATTTTGAAAAATGTGGTATATAATAATTGATGTTGGAGGTATGGCTTATGAAAATTGTTAAAAAGCTTGTAGAGGTTGAGGTTAATGTTTTAGAATATACAGATATTGCCGCAAAAATGATTGGGCTACAGGCTGGAGATTCTATTATTTTTTATTCAAAGGATTTTGAAAATGAGGATTTAGAAAGTGATATGGAAAAGGCATTCTCAAGCTTAGGCATTGAGGAATCCGATTCCTTAAGTAACGAAATCATTTTATATAAGCATCCAAGACATAAATCCTTAACCTATACTACACAGTGGAATAAGGATAAAAATGAATTAACCATCACAAGAATTCAACTATAAAAATTGGCCTAGATTTAAGTCTAGGCCTCTTTTATTTCTAATTCTTTATTTTCTTCAACTTGGGCATCCGCATGAATAATATATTTATCAAAGCCTGCATGATATAAGGCTAAATATAATGGTAAATAAATAATACTTACAAATAGAATCGTTGCAACACCAGTAATGATATTTGACGGAATCTTAGATATAGAATCTAGTAATGCTATCTCACTTGAGGATACCGCAATTCCCTTTAATAGCCATCTTAGGAAGAATTCACCTAAGGTATTAATTATAACAGAAATTGCTGTAACCGTTGAAATTGCAATATATACTCTTTCTCTATCCTTATTCTTTTTCTTAATTAAGAATGTAAATACAAGAACTAAGCTTAAAATTAGGAAGAATATTCCTAAGAATATAGGAACTAATACAGATAATTCTAATATCTTTTCATTTCCAAATAAGGAAATCTCAAAGCCCTTTGAGGTATAAACTAGATTCCCATTTTTATCATAATATGGATTACCAAAAATAAATAAGAATAATGTAGCTAAAAAGGATAGGAAGAATACTCCTGTTAAAGAATATAATGTAATTTTGGTTGCCTTATCTCTTTTAATTAATAATTTAAATAATAATCCAACACTAAAGCCTAAAATAAATTTAACAATAAATGTTCTTACAATAGTATCCCAACCATATCCTCCGGCTATATCATTTAATCCCATACCCAAGGACCCAGATACTCCACCTACAATAGGTCCTAGAAGCAATCCTGCAAGCACGCATACAAAATTACCTAAATGTACCTTAGCTCCTGTAGGTAATGGTACAGCTACAAAGGTTAATGCGAAGGCAAGTGCACTAAATAATGCAGTTAAAACTAATTTAAATAAAAAATCTTTTCTTTTATTCATCATAATCATCTCCTGCATATTATTATATAGTTTTCTGATACCTTTTAAATATCCAATTTTAAATATTTTTATGGCACCAGATAAAATGTGTGAGCTTTTGACTCACACTTTTTTTCATTTCTCAAAAGAATTATATTCTTTATTTTCTCTTCCGTAAACTACCCTGTAATTGAATTACCAAGCATCGATTTTGTGATTGTAAATCACAACTCCTCTAGGCATTCCCAGACCAATACTGCTACCTATTTTTAGGTTACACAGATAGGTAGCATCAGGAAGTATCGCTCCTGTTTGATTTATAATTTGCCATAGGCATCATAAGCAAATGTAGATACTATTAATCCATTAGTATCTATAATTCCTATAATATTACCTAATACATCTCTTATATAGAAGTATATAGTATTATTCTCTTTATATCCATAGATTTGATTATTGTCATCATAAAAACAATCTATTATGTATAAGCCTTACTATAGTTTTTAATGAACCTATTTCATGAGTAATTGACTCTTGATATGGCTTCAAGCCTTGATTTAGAGTTACTTACATTTTGTTCAATCCTTTTATCGTCATATTTATTTAAATATAACCTATACATAAAAAGAAATGAATAGCCCTTAAATAAGACAAAAGAGAATGTTAAAATTTGCAATTTTTGGGCCACCTATCTGGCCACTTATTCTTTTAACGCCAATGAAACTCTTCTAAATCACTATTAATATCTTCATGAATTACGTAAAATTCACCAGATATATAAGCTATACTTGTTTTTGATTTCAGGATTTCTTCTAGACAAAGACTTGGATGCGATTGCGTAGTATAATACGTGAACATATCACCAACTTCTATCTTAGGAGCATCTTCCACCTCTATATCATTTGAATATAGTTTTCCATCATAATAATAATGGTAATTGTTATCATCAAAGGAAATCAAGATTGTATAATCATTAAATTGTTTTATTAAGGATAGTTGCTCAGTTTTAATGTTATATTTCCATAACTTTACATCCGTTAATTGACTTATACAGGGGGTTATATCGTTACTACAATCTTCTTTGCATGTAGTATAAGTTGAGAAAACAAG
>NZ_JAXFPY010000050.1:0-5215 GCF_034179385.1 Anaeroplasma sp. | reverse complement strand
TGCCTATTGAATTTGATGCTGCTTTATTTAATATGAATGTTCAATCACTTGAAAGAACATTTATTGATAAAGTGTTTGCTGTATGTGATTATAAGATTCAAAATATGATGGCTAGAGATTCAAGACATTTATATGATATAGCAAAAATTTTACCTAACATTAATTTAGATGATAATCTTAAAGAAATAGTTAAATCAGTTAGATTAGATAGAAGTAAATCAAAAAATAATCCTTCTGCAAATAGTAAATATAATATTAATGAAATGCTTAAAAATATAATAGAGACTAGATTTTATGAATCAGATTATAAAAATATTACCCTTAAGCTTTTATATGATAAAATAAGCTATGATGATGTTATTAAAAATGGAATAGAGATAATATTATCTACCGATGTGTTTAATTAAATGATTCATTTACTTATTCAACAAATATGGTATTAGTTACAAGGTGCTAGTATTTTATATTTATCGAGGCTTATGTTTCAGTAAATAGATGAAAGCATCTGGGGTTTCCTATACCTACACGTCCTTTTGGTCTAGTATTTTCTATATTGTCTCACATGTTGAGACGGTATGATGCTTGTACCACCCAAAGAATACTTTATTTTCGTGCTATATGAGCCGAAGAAAGGGGAGTAAGATATGAGATTTGACAACGCGTATTTTATTATTGGTACGGCCTATGCAGGCAAATCGACCATGGCAAAACTGCTTGCAGATAAATATAACGGTATCCTGTGTGAAGAGAACTATCATAACCAGCTCTTGCCAGTGCTTGACACTAAAGAGTTTCCTTTTCTGACTTATACCCGTGATCTGGAGGATTGGCATGACTTCATTAGAAGGACCCCAGAGGAATATAAGGCATGGATGGACGGCGTGTCTCTGGAGTGTGAGATACTGGAACTCAGGCTTCTGGATGGCCTTAAAGACCAGGATAGACCAATATTTGTTGATACGAATATTTCGATAGAGACACTGAAAAATATTGCTCCAGAAGACCATGTGCTGGTCATGCTTGCGGATCCTCAAATATCTGTGATGCGTTTTTTTGAAAGGCCAGATCGGGAAAAACAGTTCTTATATCGGCTGATAATGGATGAACCTGATCCAGAAAAGGCGATGGAGAATTATCGGAAAGGGCTTATGCTGATCAATTCGCAGGAAAACTATGACCGCTATTTACATTCTGGATTTCATGTGATAATCAGGGATGAAAACCGAAGCATTGAGCAAACACTGGAAATGGTAGAAAAGGCCTTCGGTTTGCAGGTAGTACAATCAAAATCCAGTTGAAACAATCTGCTTACGAAATCTTAGAAATGACTAAAATAGCAAAAAATAGGGAAAAAATAGGTGATTTTGACCAAAATAAGGTTAGAATTACCTTTTTCTTTTGAACAAACAAAAAAATTTTCTTTGAGATTATATGAAAAATGAGTTGGTATCGTAACCGAATCTGGTAACAGGGGCAAGATGTTTAAATAGATGGAAAAAGAATAAAAATATAGTTAAATGGCTTAATGCCAATAGATATTATAAAAGTACAAGTAAGGCATCTTCAATATAATTTATTTTGGCTATGGAGTAATCCATAGATTCATTTGGAATGCCAGTTAATTTTTATGAATTTGTTAAAAATGAACATGGTGTAAATAAGAGAAGAATGATTAATTCTATTCTATTAGAATAGCAGTAGAAAATGAATAAATGTGATGAAACCATTATCGTGTTATGGTATAATAAATTAGATTTTTAGGGCGGTGATTTATCTTGAAAAATGATATTATCTTATATAAAAATACAAATAACATATATGAGGATATAACAAGTATTGTAAATCAAGCAAATGATGTTGCCTATAAAACAGTTAATGTATTATTAGTTGAAAGAAATTGGTTGTTAGGGAAAAGAATCGCTGAAGAAGAATTAAAAGATAATAGAAAAGAAAATTATGGTAAGGAAATAATAAGTGAATTATCAAAAAAGCTTACAAATGATTTTGGAAAAGGCTTTGATAGAACAAACTTATATCATTATTTACAGTTTTATAAGTTGTATCCTAACTTTGTTGACTCAGTGAGTAGACAATCTATGTTAAGTTGGACACATTACAGAATATTGCTTCAAGTGTTTTCAAAAGAGGCACGTGATTGGTATGAACAAGAAGCTTTAAAAGGGTCTTGGTAGTCAGAACATTACAAAGAAATGTTTCATCAGATTATTATCATAGAATGCTATTATCTCAAAAGAAAGATTTAGTCAAAGAAGAAATGCTTGAAATAACAGAGCCACTTCAAGAAAAGAAACTGGGATTTATTAAAAATCCAATGGTATTAGAATTCTTAGGAATCCCTGAAAATAATGATTTTAGAGAGGGTGAATTGGAAAAAGCAATAATAAATCATTTACAAAAATTCCTAATGGAATTAGGTAAAGGATATGCATTTATTGGCCGTCAAGTAAGAATACATACTGAAAAAGAAGATTATTTTATTGATTTAGTATTCTTTAATTATATATTAAATTGTTTTATATTAATTGATTTAAAAACAAAGAAGATTACACATCAAGATGTTGGCCAAATGGATATGTATGTAAGAATGTATGATGAAAGAATAAAAGAAGAAAATCATAATCCAACATTAGGTATTGTATTATGTGATGATACAGATGAAGATATAGCAAAATATTCAGTTTTAAATGGAAATGAGCAATTATTTGCATCAAAATATAAACTATATCTTCCAAGTGAGGAAGAATTGAAGGCTGAAATAGAAAATCAAAAAACAATGTTCTACCTTCAACATAAAAAATAATTATAATGACTACAATCACACTCGATTGTAGTTTTTTATCTAAGCTTCAATAGCTCTCTATTCGTTTTAAACATTAATTTTAAGTGGTGCTGGTTTAATAAAGCAACACCCATGAATCATTAATATTACATGTAATGCTCTTTTATTTTGAGTATAACCATATAATGGTACTTGTGAATATATATTTTCATAAGAACAAGATGCTATTACAATAACATGTTGCATAGGCTTTAATATGGTATTGAATTATGTTATCTCACACGTCGAGACTGTCTGTTTGCTGACAAAGAAATAGCCCCAAATATCTATAAATAGGGTTAAAATAGCATATTTTAGGGCATTTTCATCTTATTTGGATCATTGGAGTCTGTCTAACATCTGATGGAGTTTAAAGCTTGTTGAGCATTTAAGTAGTTTCAACTAACGGTTGTAACGAAAAAACGAGATGTCTTAAGAAACATATTTTAGGCATTTATCAGCACTAAACCATTGTTTTTATTGAGACAAACATATTGTATTTATAAACATAATAAAGGATTTTAAGAGTTTTCTAGATAAATCCTTTTTTACAATCTTTAAACTTTTTGGTGACATATAGCACTAGCAATAATTATTGAACTTTTTGGTGACATATGTTACAATATAGTTGATAGGAGATGAATAGTATGAATTATAGAATAAACGAGGATTTAAAGCTTATACGTGAGATGCTAGATATGTCACAAGAGGATATTGCTAACAGTATCCGTGTTCAAAAAAGGACAATAATTAGAATAGAAAATGGTGAAAACTATCCATCTGATAATACAATAGAAAAAATATATGATTTAGCATATAAAAAAGGAATAAAACTTAATAACATAAAAGAAATGTTGTATAAGGAAGAAAACCCAAATAATAAAATAATATTTCACGGCGCTAGAACTACAATAGAAGGTACTATTTCGCCTTTTTGTGGTAGAGAAAATAATGATTTTGGTAGAGGATTCTATTGTAAAGAGGCAAGTGAACAAGCATCATCCTTCGTTTCAAGATTTCCTTCATCGTGCATTTACATGATTAAATTTAATGATAAAGATTTAAAAAAAGTAAATTTTGATGTGAATCAGGAATGGATGTTAGCTATAGCATATTATCGGGGAACACTTGATGCATATAGAGAACATCCACTTATAAAGAAAATAATTGATAAGGTTAATAAGGCTGATTATATTTATGCTCCAATAGCAGATAATAGAATGTATCGTATAATTGAGCAATTTATCGATGGATTAATAACGGATGAGCAGTGCAAACATTGCTTAGCAGCTACAAATTTAGGCAAACAATTTGTTTTTTTGACTGAAAAAGCAACATCAAATCTAGAAATTATTGAGAGGTGCTATCTTTCTAATGCAGAAAGAGAATATTACCAAAATATAAAACAGTCAGATATAAATGATGGAGATAATAAAGTAAAGCTTGCCATGATCAAATATAAAAACCAAGGTAAGTATATTGAGGAGATATTAGCATGATTAAAATGGATAGAGATGGAAAAAGACTCTGTGATATTCAAGCAGAATTGTTTGAAAAATCAGTTTCTACTCAAGATATGAGTTCTGAGGTGTTTGTTAGAAGATTTATGAATTCAAAGATTGCCATTGAATTAGATAGTAAAGCTTTTTTAGATGATAGTAAGACAATTAATGATATATTTGCTGACTTAGATTTACAATATGGTAAAACTACATATGGGTCTTTAAAATACAATAAGGATATAATGTATTGGGTTGGTTATTTATATAGATATTTTTGCTATACATATGATGTTTCTTCCAAGCAAGCATATAAATACTTACCTTTAAAATATGTCGCATCTACATTTATATCATATCATTCTTTAGATGTTTCCCAAGCTATTGAAAGATTACTAGAATCGAAAAAGATTTCTTTTAAAGAAGAAGATATTTTAAGAAGAGGAGTAGATATTCTTAGAGTAATAAGAAATGTTGATGATCCATATCGAAAATTTCCAGTTTTCGGAAATGAAAGATTTCTTTTAAGAAAAATCGAAGAAAGTGATGCTAAAGATTTATTGCAAATATATTCTGATGAGAAATCAGTTCCTTTTTTCAATAGTGATAATTGTAATGGAGATAATTTTCATTACAATACAATTAAGCGTATGAAAGAAGCAATTGATTTTTGGGAATATTCTTATAAAAATAGATATTTTGTAAGGTGGGCAATATTAGATAAATGTAATAATTCTATTATAGGTACCATTGAGCAATTTCATCGTGACTCAAATGATTATTTCACTAATTGTTCATTGCTTAGATTAGATTTGAGAAGTGACTATGAGAAAAAAGAATATATCTATAGTATTTTAAAATTAATAATTCCATCATC
>NZ_JAXFPY010000097.1:0-28654 GCF_034179385.1 Anaeroplasma sp. | reverse complement strand
TTTTTTAAAGCCTTATTCGTATCAAAATATGAAGGAATAGTATTATGTTTAAAATAATATTGTCTAAGATAGTATAATGAAGCATTATATAAATTTTTGGATATTCTACATAAAAGCTTTAGCATAGCTATTTCATTAGTGGTCGCTTTATAGTGATATTTTAGCGTTTTAAATCTCATTTTTTTCACCTCCATTTCTACATTAACAATTATACCATAAAAATAACAAAAAATCCTTTAGGTAAGCCATTTTTTGTTTGATAAATTTTGTGAAAATATGGCCTGAAAATGATGATTTGAGCTTAATTTTAGAAAAAAGAGAAAAAAGCTAAATAAATGTGAGAATACAATTTCCTAATAAATAAAAAAAAGCAAGGGAATTCTCATTCCTTTGCCTTTTCTTCATCTATAGACTCTTTATTCCTTTTTTGATTGAAAACAAATAGCTTTCTTCCGATATAATTCATAATTAATACGATAATGGTTAATAAAACCTTAAATACCCAAAACCATAATTGAATATCATGTAAAAACCAAAAATCGAATAAAACCTTCCCATGGATTGGTTCAGATAACCACATACCAAGCCATGTAATACCAAAGCCAATTAAGGATAAAACAACAAATTTAAAGAAGACATAAAAGCTCTTTTGCTGATCCTTAGTAATATATCTATATACAAATTTTTGTAAGAACCAATTCGTAAATAATCCAGCCGTAAAACCCATTGCAGTATAAAGGAATACAGCTAAATTTACATCCATATTTTGACAAACGTAATTCTTAAATACCCAAGTAACCAAATAATCTACTAAAGTGGCTAAACCACCAACAATTAAGAATCTTAGTATTTCAAGACTAAGCTCCTTTTTATTCTGCTTCATCGTTATCCACCAAATCTAAATTAGAATCCTCTTCTATGTAAATTGGCCTTCTTTGCGTTTGCCTTCTAACATCGTATAACAAACGGAACAAGTAGAATAAAACGATAAATAAGGCTAAAAATAAGCAATCTAAGCGAATTGGATTCCAATCAAATGCTTGATAAGAATTTGCCTGTACAGCAGTATAAATTCCTTTACCTGTATCATAGCATAATAAGAAGAAGACAATCCATGCAGCAATCTTTGGAATATATTCATAGAATCTAGAAAATTCTCTCATACCTAAGATTGCATAATGGAATAATTTCTTAAAATTCCATTTGGTTGTACCAGCACTACGCTTAGCATAATCAAATTCAATAACCTTTTGGCGGAAGCCAACAAAATGATAAATACCCTTAGTAAATCTTTCGTGATCCTTTATAGATAAGAATGCATCCACAGCCTTCTTATCTAATAAGCAATAATCTCTTGCTCCATGAGCCATACCCTTATCCTTTGTGACAAAGGCATATACCTTATAGAAGGATAGACTGAAGAAGGCACTAAGAATAGAACCACCATGACGATTTCTTTGTCTTGTAAATACTAAATTGTATCCTTCCTCATGTGCTTTAATCAATTCTGGAATTAAATATGGGGGATCCTGTAAATCCACATCCATTATAATGGCCATATCGGCATGGGATTTCTTCGCTGCCTCAAGACCAGCATACATTGCAGCCTCTTTGCCAAAATTTCTTGAAAAGGATAGATATTTAATTCTTTTATCCTTACTTGCAAGCTCCATCATAATACTTAAAGATCTATCCTTAGACCCATCATTTACGAAGCAAATATTATATTCATAATCTAAGGTTAAATGCTTCATAACCTCATTGTAATATATTTCTATAGTCTCTTCCTCGTTATAACAAGGAACTACGATAAAAACCTTTTTCATTCTGTCACTCTTTTCTTTTTCTTAATGATAAAAACCAATACTGTAGGAATCAAAATACCTGCATATATTATAATGCCAACAAGGCTGATTTTCAAACCAGTACTCAATCCTTCAGGACTAAAATTCAATGTGATATCTACATTCTGAATTCCCTTAGGTACAACAATACCTAAGAATCCACCATCAATATTTATTGTTTTAAAATCAATTGGATTATTATTTGAATCAAAAACTTGGTTTATTTCCCATTCTGAAGAATAGGTATAGCCTGTTTTAATTACCTTAACGGAAGTATCCTCTGGCATGGTTACTTTAATACTCATTTTTGTTCCATCTAGTACAAATTCCTTATTTGTATAGGAATTCTGTTTTGTAATAAAATCATCATAAATAGAATATTTATAACCATAAATTCTTGCAGTGGTTACTGTGTTTTTTGTATTATTTTCAACAAGTAAATACTTATAATTACACAAATCATTACCATAATAGGTATTGTAATGTAATTGAGTTAAATTCGTGTAATCCGTAGTCGTTGGAATTTCATTAGCCAAATACATAAAGCCATGAGTTAATCTTCGAATCTCCGTTGTTGGCATAATCATATAGGCATCATAATTCTTATAGGCACTAGATAGCTTACTTATATCATAAATATAGTAATGATTATCTGTTTCACTTACAAAGGTTAAATAGCCAGTCATATAGGTATTATTGAATTTTGCTCGAATTTCACCAGATGGGGTTTCTATAATTCCTAAATCCTTGACTGCATCAAAATCCTCTATATAGCCATAATGTAAAATAGAAGCTTGCTTCTGAATGGAATTAAAGCTTGTTTGTGCTCCCATAAATGTATCATATACAATAAATGGAATATCATCCTTTAATTCATAATATTTCGTATTTTCCTTAATGGTTTCATTGTAATAATTTAAAGGTAAATGAATATTTTCATTAGAAATAATATATTTTGTATTAAAAATAGGACCACTAATTAAGGAATAACCACCATTAAATGTTCTACTCCAGCTATTGGATGGTTCTTCATAATAGCTTTTTAAAACTGTATTTAGTGGAGTATTGTAAAAGGATTGGAAGAATCTACCAAAATTTACATCTCCCTCTAATATATTTAAATTGGTTGTTTCTCTACCAAATATTGTATATAGATTCGTTCTATAACCATTTTTCTTATCATAATCATAGATTTCCTTCATTGTATTTAATCTTGCCTCATTGGTGGTTTTTGCAGTGTAATATCTTGCAGAAGTATTATCTACATTTGCAAAAATAATGATCGTTGCAAAAACAAATTCTAAAAAGATTAATATAGGGATAGCTTTACCATGTAGGAAATCTTTACCTCTCAATTTGAAGGATAGAGTAAGCAGTAGAATAAGTAAATATAATGAAATCGCTACTAAAGATGGAATTAATAATAAATAGAAATAATCTCCAACATTTTTATAATGAATAAATACACTAGGACTTAGCATTAAAACATAAACCATAGAAATCAAGCCTAGGGTAATCATTAGGATAGTTATATATAATCCAACCTTAGAGCCGGTAGCTTTTAAATTTGTTTGATTCATCGCAATTGCAGCGGCATATAGATTTAAGAAATATGGAATGAAGAACCATCTTAAATATGGTGCAGTATTAAATCCAAAGATTACACAAAATAATGGAATACATAATAAGATATTCATTAAAAGAACAAAGAATTTTAGTCGATTTTCATATTTTCCTCTTTGAAAGAAGAAATATATGAAATAAATGAATCCACCACAGGTAATATACATTGTTGCATGCTCTCTTATATAATCACCAGGCTCAACTAAGCATAGCTGATGTGGATCATTTGGAATAAATAAATTCATCCATTGTGTAAAATAATGTCTCCATGAGAAATCGACAATGGTTCCATGCTCATTGTTGAAATACCAATAGGATTCTATCGAAGGGTTCTTATTAAATAAGGAATAAATAATATCCTTTAAGGAGGTGCCATTTCTGGATGTTTGATGCATAATATAGAGTGCACTTGGCATTAAGAAGAATGCACCGATTACAACTCCTAGTAATACAAATAATAAATATTCAAAGAATCTTTTGAAAAATTCAAGGACTCTTTTATTATGAGCATCCGTACTATTACCTAAGGATGCAAACATGGTTGCAACAAAATAAATGGAAGTAAATGCGAGTAGCATATAGGCTATATAAAAATCATATAATATTACCATAACGGAATAGATAGGTAATAATAAATAATAATAACCCTTTTTTTCAATGCATAAATCAATAAGTAGCATACCTAGTGGTGCATAAAAGCAAATACCTAAATATACAGGAAATATATAATAGGATTCCGTTGTACCGCCACAAAATAGAATTAATGCACATAAAAAGGATACTTTCGTATTAAATTTTCTTGTGAAAACATAATATAAAAGAAGTGCTCCACATACTGGCCTCATAAAATTTATTATGGCATAGGCCGTTTCATTTTCCATAAAAAAGGATAAAAGAAATGCAAGAAATGTAAATATATCTAAAGGAATATAATAGGCTGCACTAAAGAAGGAAACGCCACCAAATAGGCTAGTATCATATAAGGATACATTTCCTTGCTTGATCTTATCAAAGAATCCAGAGATATATGGATAATATTGAATTAAATCATCGGAATTCATATGTAGGAATCCGCCCCTATCATCGGTATAAATAAAAACGATAATAAGAATAATCGCAAAAAGCACAAGTAGCGTTAAAAAAGGATACCATTTATTATTCCAAAATGCATTCCATGCATTTTTGATTTTATGTTTAAAAGAATCTTTCGTCGTTGTATTTTCCATGCTTATACCTCGAATTAAAATCATTGATTTTCAAGTAGTCTAATTATAGCATAATTAGAATAAGATTAACACTTTTAATTAAAAATGTATTTTGTTATCATTATAAATGGTGATACTATGAAGCGTGTACTAATTACAGGTGCAAGCCAAGGCTTAGGCCTTGCCCTTGCAAAAAAATATGCCAGTATGGGGTATTCTTTAATTCTTATTTCTAGAAATAAGGAAAGATTAGAAAAGCTAAAAGAAGAATTATTAAAAGATTATAGAATAGATATTGATATCATTCCATATGATTTAACGAAGGAAATCATAAATTTTTCAAAAGAAATTTTAGATTCTTATTCTAATATAGAAGTATTAATCAATAATGCAGGAATGGGAATTGCGGATTCTATTCTTTATCATGATCCAATAGATGAAGAAAAGCTAATCGATTTAAATATAAAAGCATTAACTATATTATCTATTGAATTTGCTAAATATTTTAAAGAAAAGGGCTATGGCAGAATCATAAATATATCTAGTGTAGGATCTATGATGCCAGGGGCATATATTTCTAGCTACTATGCTTCTAAAGCATATGTATCTAGCTTTACATATTCTATTAATTTAGAATTAAAGCAACATAATGTATATGCAATAGCTTTTAATTTACCAAGAATGGATACAGATTTTGATTTACATGCCAAAAGAAAATCTAAATTAAAAAAGGGTAAAAATCCTATGGTAATTGCAGATAAAATATATAAAAAAATGAATTCTAAAAAAGGTATAATGAATATAGGTTTATCTACAAAACTTATGAATTTATTCTCTCATTTATTGCCAAAATCATTGATTTCTAAATGCATAGGAAATAAATTGAGATAAGATTTATTTGTTTTTGAACTTTAACGGTTCTCTAAAATTATCACATGAGTTATCTATTTTATATTATGAGAATATTTTGAAATGAATAACCTTGTTTTTATCTAAAAACTTCGTTATAATCCCGTTTTCGACAGTTGATAAACAAAAAAATCCGATTTATGGCGTAACTAAGCCATTTTTCGGATTTTTCTTTTTTTAAAAATGTAGTGTGGAAATTCTTTTTTAAATTTTTTTCACTAATTTTGTCAATTCGGAATTCTGGTAATATTTCTTATCTAACCCAAAATTAAATAAATCGTTAAGTGCAGTACATACCTTTGAAGAAGTAAATTCTGCTTCATAGAAGAGTCCGTCTCTGTTCGAAACATTCATATTTTTTAAAGTAGTAAGAATTTCATTAATAGTAAAATCATATTTTTTATCTTTTAATTGTTTTTCTAATAATCTATAAATTAATAATGCAGTATAACAAATCATAAAATGAGCAACAATACGTTTATCTAATCTGTGATGAACAGGTCTAGCATCGAAATTAGTTTTTAAAACTCTAAAGCAATCCTCAATTTTGTATCTTTGGGAATTAATCTCTATAATGTCTTTAGGATCATCCTCTAAAAGATTTGTGGCAATTGCATAAAAACCATCATATTTTTCTTCTAAATCAATTCTGTCTTGGTCTAAAGTATACAATGCTCGATTCGTGCATTTAATAAATCGAGCGATATCGTTAGGTCCTTTTCTGATATCATCTACACCACGAGCCAATAAGGCCTTAGCTCTTTCAATTTGTTTGTTTCTAATGTTTTTTTGATATTCGGCCATTTTACGAGAATAAGTAATAATTATCTTTTGTTTCAAAATGGCTTTAGATTTAACTGTTTTCGTATTACCATTCTTAAATGTTTTTTCCTCAAAAAGACCTAAATCAACATTAGAGTCAACGATTATTTCTTTATAAGCTTTATCTTGGTAAAGAGAAATATTATTCTCATCAAATTTATTAAAGGATTTCATGTGTTTTAATGTTACACATGAATTATTCGATAATAGCTTATAGTCTGTATCATTAAAAATATCGTTTTGAAGCTCATCCGATAGCTTTTTAATGGATTGTGTAACAATAAAGGCTCTACCACCCAGATCATTAAAGACTCTAATAGAGGCTGAGCCTAAGCCAGCATCACCACAATAAATGATTCTTTTATTTTTTAAGGTTCTTATCATTTTTGATTCAAGCTCATGAACTGTTTTTTGTTCGTTCATATTTCCAGGATATAATCCCATAGTAAGTGGTATACCATCTTTATCCATAAATAATCCCATTTCCACTATAGGATTGGGTCTATGTTCTTTAGAAGGCCCATATTGTCTTAATCCGTATAGATATTCTCCAGTTACTTCATCGTAATAAGGCTCATCCGCAGTTTCAACCTCAAAATAATAGTTTGTACAATCGTAATAGCAAATAGAAGTATCTCTTTTAACGATTGTATTACTATTTTCGAATAAATGTTGAAGATAAGAATCATAATGATCCGCCAATATATCCATACCTCTTAGAACATTTTGATGTGAAAAAGAAGGCTTTTCATAAAAGAAATCCAAATTATTCACAGCAGCTAATTTACTTCTAGGATTTAATATTCTATCGAATGTTAAGAATCTAGTGATATCATTTAAGTTATATGTAATCTTTTTATCCTTAGTGATATTCTTTATAAAATCTTTTAAATTAAGCTTTGAATAAATATCTTGTAAGAAGAAATACCCAATGTTAAGCAAGGAAGATTTTGAAGAAACGTTATCTGAAGGAATAAGCTTTTTATTAAAGTCAATGGTTATTTCCAAATCCACCTTTTCTGATTTCATTTTTTTATTGTATTCTTCGACAACCTCTTTGGCATAGGCTAAAGGATCTTGATGACCTTGAGCTAAGAGTTCAGAATGCTTACCAATTTTAAAAATGTTTTTCGTAGTGACCTTCTTACCATTCCGAATTCCTTGTTGAACAAAGTAAGAAGGATCTTTAGATTTTCTATCATACCAAATTTTCACAACACATCACCCATATATATTATATCACAAAACACAACGCCATACAACACATACAACACATTTTTTTCAAAATTTGACAAAAAAATAAGAGGAATTATATACATAGTATATAAAATCCTCTAAAAGTACTGTTTTATTGGCTTACAAGTGTCGAAAACCCGGAAATAAATTGAGATAAGATTTATTTGTTTTTGAACTTTAACGGTTCTCTAAAATTATCACATGAGTTATCTATTTCATAGTATGAGAATATTTAGCGTGAATAACCTTGTTTTTTCTAAAAACTTCGTTATAATTATGTATAGAGGGATAACAATGAAAAAGCATTTTATTTCTATATGTTTCTTATTATTTATATTAGTCTCTTGTGGAAAAACTCCACAGAGAATATGTTTTATTGAAGAAGAGAATAAATTTGATGATTCAAGTGTATTGATTTTTGGATAAAGAAGAGGAACATTTTACAGTTCTATAAAACCGGCAAGTGTCTGGTTTTTATTGACAACAAAATTTTCGATTGGTATAATAAGGCCCTAAGGGATAATTATAAAATTTGGGAGGCGGGAAGTATGAATCCACAAGAGATAAAAAAGATTGAGAGTATTATCCAATATGAATTTAAAAACAAAAAGCTTTTAGAGGAAGCATTTTTAGTTGAACCAGAACCAGATAATGAGGTTTATTCCTCTGAGGTTTTTAGAATTCCAGGTAAAAGAGCTATTAATTTTGCCCTAACCCATATTGTTTTAAACCGATTTGGAGAGTTAAAGGATGAAGGCTATGGCCTTATTACGGATAAGGATAGCGTAAATTATATTTTAAATAATTTATATACTAGAGATGTATATGCTAGAAATATTCAAATTCTAGGCTTAGAAGAATTCCTATACATTCCTGAGGAGGATGTATATGATGATATGACAAGAAGATTATTTGAATCCCTAGTTGGTGCTGTAACCATTGATTCTGGTTGGGATTTACAGGTAATCACTCCGTTTGTAAGCTTTTTATTAGATTGTGATTTCTATTTAGAATATGGATTCGAGGATATTGATGCTCATTATGTTGCTAAAATATATAATTGGTGTGTGGAAAATAATAAATCCTTCCCTGTATATCGATTCCAAATGGAGGATAATAAGCCAGTTTGCAAGGTTAAATTTGGACCTACAATTGTAACTGGAGTTGGTAAGAGTAAAACATTAGCGAAGTTTGATGCAGCTAAACAGGTATACCAAATGCTTATTGATGGTGGATATATTATAGAAAGAGATGAGGAAGGCTATATTATTGGTGAATTAAACATGACACCAGATGAAGCAGTAAATTATCTAGATAGCCAGTTTAAGGAAGGCGCTATTGGAGAAATTTCTTACACTTCGGCAGCAGATTCAGAAAAAGGATATATCGGTATTTGCAGTGTAGATGGTAATGATTTTACAGCCTATGCTTCAGATTTTGATGAGGTATTAGCTATGAAAAAGGCTGCCTATAAAATGGTTAGACATTTACTTGGATATAGAAATAAAGATATTTAAAAAACCCTTTAAGGGTTTTTCTTTTGACCTTACTGTAGTATAATTAAAATAGTTTTTTAAAGAAGGTATCTTATAATGCAAGAATGGCAAATTGTAGTGATTGTCCTATCCGGACTCATTTTATTCTTCATAATTTCATATTGGATATCCATGCATTTCTTGTTTAAAATTATGTTTAAACGTATGAAGAAGGAAGTGTTACTTACGGATATCGATTTATCCAAAACACACTATAAGCCATTTATGAATATGGTCATTAAAAATATGAACATATTTTCTATGATCCCATATTATAAGGTTTCTATCACATCTTTAGATGGCCTAAAGCTATATGGAAGGTATTATAAAAATAAAGATTCAAAGAAAACTTTAGTTTTCTTCCATGGATATCATGCAGATCCACTCAATAATGTTAATACACCAGGCTTAAAGTTTTTGAAGGATGGCTATAATCTATTATTAATTACAGAAAGAGCTCATGGGAATAGTGAGGGGAAATATATTACCTTCGGTGTAAAGGAAAGTGAGGATGCTATTCTATGGTTAGATTTCTTAAATAAGGAATATAGTCCAGAGGATATAGTTCTTTGGGGTGTATCTATGGGTTGTGCTACTATAGAAATGGTATCAGATAAGCTACCTATCAATGTAAAAGCTTTAATCCTAGATTGTGGATTTACAGGTGCTTATGAAGAGGTTTATTATTCGATTCAAAGAAAACTTAGAATAAAACCTAGACTTACTATGGTCTTTATGTCTTTATATGCTAAAATTCATGGATTTACTTTAGAAAAATCGAAAGCCAAAAATGCATTAAGGAATTGTCATACTCCATCATTTTTCATTCACGGAAAGAATGATGTACTGGTTCCATTATCTATGGGTAATGAAAATTATAATGCCTGTGGCGCTAAGAAAGAACAAGTCACAATTGATGCATCTCATGCGGTATCCATTTATGTTGGATATGATGAAATTATGAAGAAATTAGATGCATTCTTAAGTGAATATGTAAAATAAAAAGGCCTTTTGGCCTTTTATTGCGTTATATAGATGGAATTTCCATCGCTTTCTACATGAATATCTCCCTTATAGGTATGATAAACACTCGCATTTATTTTATCTAAATAGCTTAAAACAATTTCATCTACAGGTTCATTTTCTGTATCGGTGATGATGGCATATTTAGGTGAAATCTTAGAAATAAATTTATCGGAATTATCCTCAACTCCACCGTGGTGAGGCATCTTTAATAAATCGGATTTTAGGTCTAATTTATTTAATTCCTTAATTCTATGTTTTTCTGCATCCCCTGGGAATAGATAGGATGTATTTTTATATACAGCCCTTACACAAAGGGATGAATTATTACTTGGGCTATTATCATAGCTTGTTAATAATGGAGGGTAAATGGTATAGGTTGTATCATTTACATTAAAGCTTAGATTTTCCCTTACCAGAAGAGGAGTAATATTCTTTTCCTTTAATGCATCTTGATAGGCTCTGATTTCTTTAGATGTTTTTACGAAATAGGTTTGGTATATTTGCTTAACATCATAGGTGGTTAATAATTTAAAAGCCCCACCGACATGGTCCTGATCAAAATGGGAAAGTATTAAATAATCTATTGTTTTTATATTTAATTTTTTTAATCCATCTAAAAAATAATCACTCGATTCTTCTGTACCTGTATCAATGATGATATTGGTGTTTTTATCCTGAATTAATATGGCATCTGCATTACCTACATTGAAAAATGTAATTTTAAAATCACATTCACCCTTGCATGAGGATAAAAGAAATAGAGGAAGAAGAAGTAAAAATGAGAATATTTTTTTCATAATTTGCCTCCTTTTTTCTTTATTATAATACAAAACGATAAATAGAAAAAGAAAAAATGGCAGCGCCATTTTTTACTTTGAATTTAATATTTGTGTTAAGTATTCCTTTTCGATAGATAAATCTTTTGAGATTTCTGTACCGAAATAATATGCTGCACAAAGACCAGGTCCAATGTTAATTCCGTTTTGTGGATGAACCGTATTAACGATAACCTCCTTTGGAGCGAATTTCTCTTCAATTCTCTTCTTTAATTCTAAAGCCTGCTTTTCTCTTGCAGTTTGAGCAATGAAGATAATTTGATCCTTTGGATCTAGAATGGTCTTTTCTATGTATTTGATACAAGCATCGAAGAATGCTTGATCACCCTTAGTCTTAGCTAAAACACTAGGTAATCCTTCATAAGAGAATTCAGCCATAGGCTTAATTCCAATCATTTGGCCCATGAAAGCCTTTGGCTTAGAGATTCTACCCTTCATTGCAACGAAGGATAAATCGTCTAAGAAGCCCATCTGGTGGCATCTTGATTTATTTTCTTCAACCCATTTAGCAACACGATCAATATCCAATCCCTCTTGACGCTTCATTGCAGCTCTTACAACGAGTAAGCCTAAGCCAGTAGAATAACGAAGAGAATCAATGACGATAATCTTTCTATCTGGATATTCTGCCTGTAATTCCTCTTTAGCCTTAAGTGCGAAATTATAGGTTGCAGATAATCCTGTAGAAATCGTAATAACTAATAAGTCATTTCCCTGATCTAGGTATTTTTTATATTCCTCTTTGAATTCATCAATAGAAGCAGGAGCGGTGGTGTATAAGGATTGCTTCGTCTCAGGGTTAAAATTCTTTTTTTCCTTAACATCCTTATAGAATTGCTCAGGGGTTGTGAAATCCCATTCAAGTGTAGTACGTCTTTCTGTACCATCAGGTAATGTCATATGTCCCATGACATATTCAATATTAAATCTTTCTCTTAATTCCTTTGTTAAGTCACAAGCGGAATCAGATAAAATTACAAAACTCATAATTCTAATATCTCCTTTGTCTTGAAATCCTTACTTATTGTATCAAAAATCAAATCCTTTGTAAATGAGATATGTTTGTCCTTTGTTTACAAAGGACTCTCTTTTTAGTATAATTTAAAATGTTAGAGTATGTCTAATAGAGGTTGATTATGAGGACAATGAAATTAGATGGAATTTTATTCCGTAATATGTGCAAGGGTGGACTTGATGCAATTCTTGCGGTTGAAAAGAAAGTAAATAGTTTAAACGTATTCCCTGTACCCGACGGGGATACAGGTACCAATATGAAGCTTACCCTAGAGCATGGTGTAAATGATTCTTATTTAGAAGAGAATATTGGCGCATTCTCTAAGACGCTTGCTAGAGGAATGCTTTTAGGGGCAAGAGGAAATTCTGGGGTTATTCTATCCCAATTATTCAAAGGAATTTCAAAGCATTTAAAGAATTTTGATGCGATTAGTGCTATCGATTATAAGGATGCCTTAATTGAAGCATATACTACTGCCTATAATGCAGTTGTAAATCCTACAGAGGGTACGATACTTACGGTTTCTAGATTAGGTATTGAAAATATTAAGGATAGAATTACAAATTCTACCTCCTTCGAGGAATTGTTTGAATTATATATAGCATCTATGAAGGACGTATTAGAGGAAACACCTGAAATGCTTCCTGTATTAAAGGAAGCAGGAGTACTTGATTCTGGTGGTGCAGGCTTAATTGCTATATATGAGGGTATGAATGCTATTCTTTTAGGCAAGGAGGTTCCTCATGTTTTATCCGTAAGTGATAAAAAGAAGGAAAATCGTCCCCTATTCGATGAGAATTCTATTTTAGAATATGGCTACTCTTTAGAATTTATCTTACAGCTTCAGAAAACCAAATGCGATATAGATTCTTTTGATTTAGATTCCTTTATTTCCTTCTTGAAGGAGCATGGAGAATCCATTGTAGCTTTGAAGGATGAATCTATTGTTAAGGTACATGTGCATACAATGAAGCCTGGAGATATATTAAATTATGCTCAAAACTACGGTGAATTTGTTTCCCTAAAAATGGATAACATGTCCATAGAGCATAATGAGGTTATAAAGGAGGCAAAGGAAAAGCTTCCACATAAGCATATTGCCTATGTTATTGTAGCTCAAGGGGAAGGCTTTAAGGAATTATATAAGGATTTTGGCTGTGATGTCATCTTAGATGGTGGAAAGACTATGAATACTTCTGCAGAAGAATTCCTAAATGCCTTTGATATCATTGATGCAGATGAAATTATTGTTTTACCAAATAATAAAAACATTCATCTAGCTGCGGAGCAAGCGAAAAATATTAAGGATAAGGATCATATTCATATCTTACATACGAATTCCTTAGTAGAAGGCTATTTCGCACTTTCCTTAATGGATACAGTAGATGAGAATATCGATACCAATCAACAATTAGAGAATATGATTAGTGGCATTAAAAGTGTACATACCTTTGGCGTCACTATGGCCGTAAAGGATTCTAGCTATAATGGAATAAAGATTCAAAGAGGAGAATTTATTTCTGTTTTAGATGGAAATATCATCTATACCTCAAAGGAAAAGAAGCTTGCTGTAGAAGAAGGACTAAAGCTAATTTCAGATATCCGGGATAAGGAAATCATCATCTTATTTAAAGGAAAGAATTTAGATGATGATGAGGCAGATGATATTGTTAGTGTATTAGAAGAAAATTATCCGAATGCCCAGGTGGGTAGAATTGATGGAGATCAGGATACCTATGGTGTATTAATTGGTATTAGTTAAAGTATAAAAGGGGAACTATATGATAACTGTATACATTTATACAACAGGTTCAGTAAAAGAAGTAGAATTACCTCTGAATTTAGATAGTCATTCAAATATTTATACACATAAGAATGCAAAGGCACTATCTAGATATAGCTATTATTTATTAACTGAGAAATTAAAAGAATTTGGATATGATCCTACATTAATTACCTTTGATAAAAAGGGGAAGGGTGTACACCCACATATTTCCTTTTCTATATCCCATTCAAAGGATTATATTGCCCTTGCGATTCGAAAGGCCTCTGTTGGTGTTGATGTTGAGGAAATCGTGATGGATGAGAAGCTCAATTTAGCTTTTAAAATTTTAACCGATGAGGAATATGATATCTTTGATCGAAAGCTCGATAAAAATGGGTATTTAACAGAAAAATGGACACAAAAGGAAGCCTATGGAAAATTTTTGGGAATAGGTCTTACCAATTCTGTTTTAATGACTACGGTAGATGGCTTTTCCTTTAATATTAAAGGGGCAGTAGTATCTGTTTATCCTAAAGAAAATGTATTGATGTATTATAACGAAAGAGAGATTAGCTAAAATGGAAAATATCAACAAGGTCGTAAAGACAAGATGCTTAGCCCTTATGAATTCTAAGAAGACGTTTTTAGATATTTTTAATGTAATGTTTTCTACCGATGATTATATTTTAGGTGAATGGAACGATGGGTATAAAATCAATTCTATAACCTATCTTGAGGCTAAGAAAAAAATATTTGATTTGGCCTATTCCATAAATCAAAAATATCCAGATTTGAAGAATCAATACGTTGGTATTGCGATGGAATCAAGCATAGAATGGGTTTTATCCTTCTGGGCAATTCTTGCCTCAGGCAACAAGCCCTATTTGGTGAATTTAAGACACCCAAAGGAGCTTGTCAATCATTTACTGAAAAGCTTAAGTGTTGAATATGTTATCGAATTCGATAGTAAAGGCTATGATGCAAAAGGGATTTCCTATTTAGAATTAAAGGAAGAGGCAAAGGATTTTACACCAACCTTTCAAGATGAAATGGCACTATCTACAAGTGCAACAACCTTAAAGGAAAAAATTATATTCTATAATGGCTTAGAAATATCCTCACAAATCTTAAATTGTAAGAAAATATTAGAGGAGAATAAGCAGATTAAAAAGCATTATAAGGGTAGACTTAAGCAATTAGTCTTCCTACCTCTATACCATATTTTTGGCTTTATGGCTACCTACATGTGGTTTTCCTTCTTTGGAAGGACTATGGTATTTTTAAAGGATTATTCTAAGGATGCTATTCTTTATACAATAAAAAAACATGAGGTTACTCACCTCTTTGCTGTGCCTTTATTTTGGAATACCATTGAAAAGGAAATCCTTAAGGGCGTAAAGGAAAAGAATAAGGAAAAGAAATTTAATAAGGGCTTAAAGCTATGTATAGCCCTTCAAAAAGCTTTCCCTAATTATGGTATTAAAAAATCTAAAAAAATTATGCACGAGGTAACGGATTCCCTGTTTGGTAAATCGGTATTATTCTGTATTTCTGGTGGATCCTATATCAAAGAGGATACCTTAAGATTAATCAATGGTCTTGGATATCCTTTATATAATGGCTATGGAATGAGCGAAATAGGAATTACCTCTGTTGAGCTTGGTTCTATTAAGGATAGACTAAAGAATTCCATTGGAAAGCCATTTGAATCTATTCAATATGAAATTAAGGAGAATAAGCTTTATGTAAAGGGGACAAGTATTTCTCATAAAATGAAGATTAATGGGGAATATGTATATACGAATGATCAATATTCCACAGAAGATATTGTAAAGAAGGATAAGGATAATCGCTATTACATATTAGGTAGAGGTGACGATTTATTTATTGGACCAAATGGAGAAAATATAAACCCAGATCAAATTGAGCTTTTATTCCATTTACCTAAGGCAAATCGTTATTCTGTTTTAAATATTGAAAATCAATTAACCTTAGTTATTGAAA
This sequence comes from Anaeroplasma sp., assembly GCF_034179385.1. Lineage (NCBI taxonomy): Bacteria > Bacillati > Mycoplasmatota > Mollicutes > Anaeroplasmatales > Anaeroplasmataceae > Anaeroplasma > Anaeroplasma sp. The sequence goes on along the minus strand of NZ_JAXFPY010000097.1, from coordinate 12,834 downwards.
TATCTAAATATTTATCTAAGGATACTATAGTAGAGATTTATAATGATGCATGTGAATGCAATAATAAGCTTGATTCTTCCTTAAGAGTATCTAAGATTTATTTTACATATGATCCAATTCAAGCAGAAACTGCAATTAAGGTGTCTAGACAATATTTGCTAAAGCAATTCGAAAATAAGAAGGTTACCTTAGTTAAAATAGATGAAATTCAAAAGAAGAATCCGAATGTTATCGTAAATCAAGAAATCCTAGATTTTATTATAAAATCCTTTAAAGAAGTTCTAATGGTAGATACTGTATCTAAGGATTCAAATTTCTTCTTTGACTTAGGTGGATCATCTTTGGATTATTTTTCGCTTATTTCCTTGTTGAATCAAAAGTTTAATATTAATATTACCTTTGAAAATGAAAAGAATTACCATACCCCTTTAGATTTAGCTTTAGAAGTAGAGAGGTTACTTAGCCTATGAAAAGATTTCTCGTTTGGATTTTCTTTTGGATAGGCAAAATCACCTTATGGCCTATACAGTGGATTTATTTTAGGAAAAGAGTATATTATGAGGATAAAAAGACAACATCAAGAAGAATCAAAGGTGGTGCTCTTATTATTTCAAACCATAAGGGACTTATGGATTTTCCTATGTCTATGTTTATATTTCCATTTCACAAGCTTTATTGCTTGATGAGTGAGCTTGTTTATAATCATGGTAAGTTTTTAGCTCATTTAACCAATATTGTAGGTGGTATAAGAGTAGATCGTAAAAATTATGATTTTGGATTTATGAATAAATCCTTAGAATTGCTTGAAAAAAAGAAATTGCTCATTATCTATCCAGAGGGTAGAGTTGAGGTAAGTGATAAGACCTATCCCTTTCATCCTTCCTATATTTTAATTGCACTTAAGAGTGGTGCACCAATTATACCTATTTATACGGATGGAAAATATAAATTTAAAAATAGGTGTCATGTCGTTATTGGTAAGGCAATTTATTTAAGAGATTATTGTAATAAAGAAAACCCTACAAAGGAAGATATTGAAAGCCTAAATCAAATGATTCGATCTAAAATTAGAAGCCTAGAAAAAATTTGCAAATTAGGTATAGCTAAGGATAAATATGCTCATGGCTTTCAATTTAAATACCTTATTAAGGATTTAGGTAGATTATTAGCATTCACCATGAACATTCATTTTAAAACGAAGGTCTATAACAAGGGTAAGCATAAAAAGAATTTAAAGATTAAGGGTGGAGGCGTTATTGTTGCAAACCACTCAAGCTTTATGGATCCGTTAGTTTTATTAAATGTATTCTGGCGAAGAAGAATATATATATTAACTGCTGAGGTGGTCTTTGATGGACACCCACATAGGGCTTGGCTATTAAATCAATTAGGCTGTGTAAGGGTGGATAGAAGAATTAATGACATGGAAGCTATTGAAAAATGCTTAGATATCGTTAGAAGTGGTAATTTAATTGTCGTATTCCCATCAGGACATATCGATCAATATGGCCAGGTTGATGAATTCAAGGGAGGCGCTGCCTTAATGGCAATGGAAGCCCATGTACCGATTTATCCACTTTATTTAGGCCCAAGAACCTCTAAGCTAGGAAGATGTCCTGTATGGCTTGGAGAAAAGATCGATGTTGAGGCTATAAGGACTAAGGATAAATTAAATAAGAATGATTTAAATACAATATCTGAAATTCTATATAAGGAAATTAGAAAGCTTGAAGCAATTGGATTAGAGGAGAAGAAATAATGGCAAAATGGAGCTTAAGATGCCCAATAGAGGGAGATATCATAAGGGTATCTATTGGAAATAATATGCATCATTATGGTATTTATGTTTCTGATTCCTGTATTATTCAATATGGATTAGCTTCTGATATTTTTAAAAATAGCAGCGAGGTATCTATTCAAGTAGGCACAATAAAGGATTTTATTGGGAATAAATATATTGAGGTTAGAGAATATAGCATTATAGAAAAGCTTAAGAAAAACAGCAAAGAAAAAATTATAGAAAAAGCCAAGGCAAGAATTGGCGAAAAGAAATATAATATATTAAATAATAATTGTGAGCATTTTGTAAATGAATGTGTTTTTAACAAACACGAAAGTTTAGAGGCTAAACAATATTCGGAGAATCGGCGTTGATTCTCCGTTTTTTTGAATAAAATTTCATAAAATTAAATATTTACCCAACAAAAAATGCGTGGTAAAATTTATACATATAAGAGGAGGAAGGATTATGATTCGAATTGGTATTTATGGTTATGGTAACCTTGGAAAGGGTGCAGAGGCTGCAATTAAAAAGAATAGCGATATGGAGCTCGTAGCAGTATTTACAAGAAGAAACCCTAAGGATTTAGTAATTGCAACAGAAGGTGCAGAGGTAGTAGCATCTAGTGATATATTAAAATATAAGGATAAAATTGATGTTTTAGTTCTTGCTGGTGGTTCTGCAACGGACTTACCTAAGATGACACCTATGCTCGTAGAAAACTTCAATGTAATTGATTCCTTTGATACACATGCAAATATTCCAGCTCATTTTAAAAATGTAAATGAGGCTGCCTTAAAGAGTGGTCATGTTGGATTTATTTCTTGCGGATGGGATCCAGGTATGTTCTCCCTAAATCGTGCAATTATGAATGCAATCCTACCCGACGGTAAGGATTATACCTTCTGGGGTAAGGGCGTAAGCCAGGGACATTCGGATGCGATTAGAAGAATTGAGGGCGTTATCGATGCAAGACAATATACAATTCCAGTTGAAGAGGCACTTGAGGCAGTAAGAAGTGGTAAGAACCCAGTTCTTACAACAAGAGAAAAGCACAAAAGAGAATGCTTTGTCGTAGCGGAAGACCCTAAGGAATACGAAAGAATTGAGCGTGAAATTAAGGAAATGCCGAATTACTTTAGTGATTATGACACAACGGTTCATTTCATTTCCCAAGAGGAATTAAAGAAAAACCATAATGGTATTCCTCATGGAGGATTTGTTATTCGTAGCGGTGAAACCTCAAATGGTGTAAATCATGTTATTGAATATTCCCTAAAACTGGATTCAAACCCTGAATTTACAGGTTCTGTTCTCATTGCCTACGCAAGAGCTGTTTACCGCATGGCAAAAAGAGGAGAGGTTGGCGCAAAAACTGTATTTGATGTTGCACCTAAGGATATTCAAACAGTATCCTATGAAGATTTATTAGCTCATACATTATAAAAAGAGGCCACTAGGCCTCTTTTGCATACTCACCCAAGGATTTGAATTCAAATCCTTTTTTCTTTAAATATTTAATAATCTTTTCAATCTTTCTCAAGTAGCTTTTTCTTCCAATTCTTATGAAAAGCCATTCTACAAATTTTAAATTCTTTAGCTTAGGTACTTTATTTTTAGAAACCTCATACGGATGAACATAAAACATATAGCAATCGGTATGTCTTATACATTTTTTAATGTAATATTTAATGACAAACCAAGGAACAAGCCTTATATAGCCACCACCAGAAACAGGTAAATGTCCGCTATAGGCACGAACTCGATTTGGGGTAATTTCAAAGAAATTATCCTTTTTAAAGCATAAGCGATTTAATCGTTCATAGGATTCTAAATCCACCTTGCCAGAATTGATGGCTAAATGGAAATTTAAGCTAGAAGAATCATAGGTAAAACCATTTCTTTTTAATACTTCAATATAAGAATCTAAAATGCCGAAGCATGGGGCTCTATAGCCCTTTATTTCTGTATGGAATTCTTGTTCTAGGATATTCTTTGATTTAACAATATTTTCTTCAAAGGTTTTTTCGTTCATGGAAAGAGGAGATTCATGGTCATAGCCATGTAGGGCAAGCTCATGGCCATTTTCTATGGCCTTTATTAAATAAGGCTTTGCCAGCTTTAGGCTTGAGCATAGAGTGAAGAAGGTACCCTTAATATTATATTTATCTAATAAATCAATATATCCCTTCATGGATTCCTCTTCTGAGTATTCCTCTTTGTATTCTATCTTTTTTCCTTTAAAGCATTCAATATCATAGAAGGATTCTACATCCATTGTCATAAATGCATATTTCATAGATTTCTTTCCTTTAGGAAGGTCTTAATCTCCTCATCATATCTTTCTTGATTATTAATTCTTATATGTGAATGAGCACCCTTATCAAACCAGACAAGCTTCTTATCGGATTTACATAAATCATATAGATAGGTAGCATATTTTGGCAAGGAGAAGATATCCTCCTTAGAATGAATCATTAAAATTGGCTTTTTTAATTTCTTTATTCTAGCCTCTGGCTTAATTCTTAATTGATTCGCTCCTGTATGGAAATAAATAGCAATCATAACTAAGAAGGATAAGAAGGAGGACATTGGTGCCCCCTCAGCCTTCATATGCGTTTTCATTGTCGCATGAAAGCTTTTAAACATACCATCTGCCGTTAATCCTAAAACATAGGGCGGACAGCTTTTATCTGTAATGGCGTAAAGGCAGGTTGCAGAGCCAATGCAAATACCATGGTAATAAATTTCCTCTTGGTGGAATTTATCATGGATGAATCTTGTCCAATCTAATAGATCACGAGCTTCCTTGATGCCGCAAGTTGAATATTTACCATCGGAAAGTCCATGGGCTCTAGGATCGATAACTAAAATATTAAATCCAGCATCCTGGTATGGCTTTGCAAAATAATAGGTATATAATAAGGATTCTGTTCTACCCTGATGGATAATTGCACATTTCTTATGCCCAAAATCAAAGAATTGCCCAACCAAATGCAATCCATCATAGCTTTCTAATTCAACTTCCTGGATATATTCTTTATTTTCCATACCCCATTCTTCACCAATTCTATACATTTCTACTTGCTCAGCATTATCTGGTGCAGAGCAGGCTCTTCCCCACATTTCCTTATTTTTTCTAACTAATTGCTTCTTATATACCTTAACTGCAATAATATAAAAGGGTAATATAAATGTAAAGAATGTTAAAAGTAGAATAGATACAAATATTATTAATATGATTAACCAAGGCTCCATCAGAAATTCTCCTTCCTCAAAACAAATATATATTACAATACTTTTACGCTCATTGCAAAGAAAAAAGAAGCTCTAACGCTTCTTTATAGAATATCTTAATATGTTGCTTGATTTATGATATATGGTAGAAGTATTGCATAGAATACAATAATCGAAATAATTCCTATAGCTATTGTGGCGATATTTAATCCAACTCCAATATCTGCTTTCTTTCTTTGAAGAATACTTTTTTGCCCTAAACAAGAAAGAACTAATCCTTCAATTCCAATAGATAATCCTAGAATAGGAAGGAAGGCTAGGACAAGTCCAACAATTCCAGATACAAATCCTACAATTGCGAATGCTCTCCAAGGTCCTCTAGGTTCTTTAATTTCATTTACTTCTGTTTGTTCCATAAAATTTCTCCTTTATAAGAATTTGAATACATCAATTTACTAAAAAATCTCTACTCCTATGGATATTATAATCTAAAATTATCTTTTTACAATAAAAATGATTTTTGAAAATCTTTTTAAGGTGTAAATTCGAAAAACGATTTATATTTTTCTTATTTCAATTTTAAAGCATATATAAATAGAATATAGAGGGCTCATGTCCTCCCTTATTTGTTAGAAAATTACGACATGGAATGAAAAATAATTTTTCTTATGCTATAATGGATATACACATGGAGAACAAGATATGGAAGCAAAAGAATTAATTATAGTAATTCCGGCATATGAGCCCGATCATTTATTGCCTGAATTAATTGATAAGCTAAATGAATATTTTCATGGACATAAAATGATTGTTGTCAATGATGGATCTTTGAATAAGGAAGAATTATTTAAGGAAGTAGAAGAAAAGGATAATGTCATTTTATTAAATCATGAGGTAAATATGGGGAAGGGTGCTGCCTTAAAAACAGCCTTTAATTATATTAGAGAATTAAAGGATTCCTATATTATCGTTACTGCAGATAGTGATGGACAGCATAAGCCTGAGGATATTTATAGAGTATATAATTTCTATAAGAAATATAATAAGGGATTAGTTTTAGGCTCTAGAAAATTTGATGGAGATATCCCAAAAAGAAGTGCCTTTGGCAATAATTGTGCAAGATTCTTACTTCAGTTATGCAATGGTATAAGGTTAAATGATACACAAACAGGCTTAAGGGCTTTTGGTAGCGATTTAATTCCTTTCCTATTACAAATTAAGGGAAATAGGTATGAATATGAAATGGATATGCTATCCCTTGCTAAGCAAAGATCCATTCCGATTCATGAAATTGCTATAGAAACGATTTATATTAATAATAATTCAGGATCTCATTTTAGACCTGTAAGAGATTTTTCTAGAATTTGTAGTGTTATATTAAAATATACATTACCTTTATTTATCTCTATCCTCTTTTATATTGGAGGATTTATATTCTTATATTTCCAATTTAAAAATCATGAACAGTTGAAGGATTATAATTATATTATTGCCCTTGTTGGAAGTGGAATATTTGCAGTACTAGCCCATTATTTGATGAATGCCTTAGGTATTTTAAATGGAAACCCATATGTATTTAAGAATAAAAGAAGTGTTGCTTATTACCTATTAGGATCTATAGTCGTTTTAGGATTAACCATTGGAACATCCTATGCATTTCGCCTATTTATTCCATTTTGGTGGTTATCTTTTGGATTAGGGTTACTTGTTCCTTTTATATTACTTGTAGTTTGGGTTTATTTCTTTTCCATGAAATCGAAATTATTTGAGGACTAATATATGACAGAGAAGACAGTAAAAAAGCTTATTCAAGCTGCTGGTATATTTGCAGATCCTGCTGCAGGGCCTACCATTGCACTCTTTATGAATATTTATGATAAGGCCTTCTCAAGATATGAAAGACCAGATTATAGTTTATATCCTGGTCTTTATTGCTATAGCAGAGTGGATGATGAATTTAAAAGAAAGGAAATATCCTTTTATGATAAGAATATTAAGCTTCAAGGATATTATTATGAATGTGAAAATCCATTAGGTATTGTGATTACTGCCCATGGGCTTCATAGTGGGGCAGATGATTATATTCCGATTCAAAAGTTTTTCTATGACCATTCCTTCAATGTATTTTCCTTTGATTACAAGGGAACCTATTCATCTGAAGGAGATTCTACAGTAGGTGCATGTGAGTCACTTGTGGATTTAGATTTAGCTATAAAATTTGTGAAGGAAAATCTAAATTTTAAGGGATTACCACTATTTTTATTTGGTCATTCCTGGGGTGGATATGCATGCCTTGCAAGCCTTGCCTTACATAAGGATATAAAAGCCTGTGCTTCGGTATCTAGTATGGTAGATGGTCATACGATTATTAATGATAAGGCTAAGGAATATGCAGGTAAGATGCATTATTTGACAAAGCCATATATTGTAGTTTACCAAAGATATCTATTTAAAAACTACGTAGATTATGATGCTATAAAGGGGATTAATGCAACAAGTGCACCTGTTTATATTGCTCATGGAACTAGCGATAAGGTTATCAATTATTATGAGCAAAGTATATTTTCAAAAAAGAGCGAAATTAAAAATCCGAATGTTACCTTTTACCAGGGTTTAGGGTTTCATGGGGACCATAATGATATCTTGTTATCTATAGATGCTATAGCTTACCGTCATGAGGTAGAATCTATGCTCAAGCTCTTAGAGCATGATAAAGGTAGCTTAAGGGATGAGGATAAAAGAGAATTCTATAAAACGATTGATCATAAAAGATATTCTAGTCCGAATTTGGAAATAATGTTACCAATTTTACAGATGTTTTTAAACGCTTTAGATAAAAAATGATTTTTTGTGGTAGAATAGACGAAATTGTTTTTGGAGGGATAAAATGATTAATGAAAAAAGCTTCCTACTTGGTAATACAGGTAGTGCAATAAGAGAATTATTTGAATATGGTAAAAAAAGAAAGGAAATCGTCGGAGAAGAAAATGTATTTGATTATTCTATTGGTAATCCATCCATTCCATCTCCATCGATTGTTAATGAAACATTAATCAAGCTATTAAAGGAAAAGGAGGCAACCTCTTTACATGGATATACCTCTGGTGTAGGTGATTTAAATGTGAGAAGAGCTATTGCAGATTACATCAATAAAACCTATGGAGTAAAGGAAAAGCCTGAGCTTATTTATATGACCTGTGGTGCTGCAGCTTCCTTAACGATTACCATGAACGCTATATTAAATGAAGGAGAAGAAATTATAGCACTCGCTCCATTCTTCCCTGAATATAGAGTATTCTGTGAAAAGGCAGGCGGAGTACTTAAGGTAGTACCTTGTAATACAAAGGATTTCCAAATTGATTTTGATGCTTTAGATAAGGCAATATCGAATAAAACAAAGGGAATTATTATCAATTCCCCAAATAATCCTACAGGTGTTGTATTTAAAGAGGATACGATTGTAAGATTAGCTAATTTATTAAACAAGAAGCAAGAAGAATTTAAGCATGAAATTTTTATAATTTCTGATGAGCCTTATAGAGAATTAGTATATGATAAGGACACTGTTGTACCTTATGTAACAAAATATTATAATAATACGATTGTATGCTATTCCTTCTCAAAATCGATTTCCTTACCCGGCGAAAGAATTGGGTATATTTTGGTTGGAGAAAAGATGAAAGATGCCATAACGGTTTATAAGGCTATCGCTGGAGCGGGTAGAAGCTTAGGCTTCGTATGTGCACCTGCATTATTCCAATATATGATTCCATCTATTTTAGGATATACATCCGATTTAAGTGTATATAAGAAGAATAGAGATGTATTATATAAGGCATTAACGGAATATGGCTATGAGATTGCCTTCCCGGATGGCGCATTCTATTTGTGGGTTAAGGCATTAGAGGAGGATGCAAATCAATTTGCAGAGCATGCAAAGAAATTTGAATTATTATTAGTTCCATCCGATTCCTTTGGAATGAAGGGCTATGTAAGAATTGCATATTGCCAGGATCCAAAAATGATTGAAAGGTCTCTTCCTGCATTTAAAAAGCTAATTTTAGATTATAAAGGATAATATATGGAAATAAAAAATATAAATTCTATTACAGAATTTGCGTTCTTTAAAATTAAAAGAAGCTTATTTCATTTTATCCTAACGATTATAGGCTTAGCACTATTATATTTCTTCATTTTAGAATCTATATATCACCTTGAGTGGATTAAAAATGGATTTCTTGAAATTGAAAATAAGAATTTTGCAAGTGCATTCTTTTATACGTTTATCGTAGTATGTATCGCAACATCCTTAGGCTTAGTATCCTTAGATATATATCTTATCGTCATAATGATTAAGGAATATAAGAAAATTAAGTATTATAGAGAGCCTAGATTTTCTATTATTGAAAGAAGAGAATTCGAATATGATTATAAGCTTTGGCAAACTGCGCTAAAGAATACATTTCATTCTCAAGCTATAAAAATGAAAATTGGTAATGAGGAGAGGATTTTTAAAAGTCCCATTATTTTTACAAACAGTAAAAGAATAGGACTTTTTAGGGTGCCAAAAATATTACAAAGCCATTCCTATGTAAGAGGAAAATGTGAAATAGGATATGATTCTTTGAAGGATGAGGCAATCATTCTTTCTATCGTTGAATAACCGAGTTATAAAATCGTACTGTGTTGGTACGATTTTTATTGACAACTTGATTTTTGTGTACGATAATAATGTTGTAAATGAATAAACCTTTATCAATAAGGGAGTAAAAAACCAGATTTATCTGGAATGTTGACTCGTCAAAACGATAAGTATTTATCCGGGCACATTGAAATTTTGAGACTTATGATGCAAGCTGTGTCATAGGTCTTTTTTTTGGAAATATGACATGAAAGAGGAATTCATTTTTACAAAAATAATTGCATTTAAGGAGGGGTATAATTTATGAATGCATTAATGTTTTTATTGTCTACAGGAGAAGTTGTAGGCCTTGTAATCGGACTATCCGTTTTCGTGATTTTATTAATCATATTTTTTGCATGCGGCTATGTTAAGGCTGCACCAGACACTGCAATCATCATTTCAGGTGCTGGAAAGAAGAAAATCTTAATTGGTAAGGCTGGATATAGAGTACCATTCTTTCAAAGATTAGATAAACTTTCTTTAAGAGTTTTCCAGGTTGATATTAAGACAGATGAGGCTATTCCTACATCAAACTTTATTAATATTCGTGTAGATGGTGTTGCAAACCTTAAGATTTCATCGGATCCAGCATTATTAGCTAGAGCAGCTGAGTCTATCTTAAACATGAAGGAAGATGAATTAATCAAGCAGGTTCAGCAGGTTTTACAAGGTAATATGCGTGAAATCATTGGTACTGTTGATATCAAGAAGCTAGTACAAGATCGTCAGGGTGTTGCAACTTCTGTTAAGGAAAATGTTGTTCCTGATATGGCTAAGATGGGTATTGAGGTTGTTAATTTCAACATTCAATCCTTCTCGGATGACAACCATGTAATTGAAAACCTAGGTATCGATAATATTTCTCAGATTTCTAAGGATGCAGCTATTGCTAAGGCAAATGCTGAAAGAGATGTTACGATTGCTAAGTCATTAGCTGAAGAAGCAGCGAACCGTTCTCGTGTTGAGGCGAATCAAAAGATTATTCAGCAGAATACAGAATTAAGCTTAAAGCAGTCTGAATTAAAGCAAAAGACAGATACTGCAAAGGCTACTGCGGATGCTGCATATGCCATTGAGGAGCAAAAAAGACAGCAGGAAATCAATATCGCTAAGATCAATGCGGATATCGCAAAGCGTGAGCGTGAGGTTGAATTAGGACAAAAGGAAGTAGAATTACAGGAAAGAAAGCTACAGGCTACAATCAACAAGCAAGCAGATGCGGAAAAGTATGCTAAGGAGCAGGCTGCACAGGCTGACCTATTCGCACGTCAGAAGGCTGCAGAGGCTAAGAAGTATGAGCTTGAGCAGGAAGCTGAAATGCAAAAGATTAGAGCTGAGGCTGAAAGAATCGCAAGACAGAAGGCTGCTGAGGCATTAAAGTATGAAGCGGAGGCTAAGAAGCAGGCTGCATTAGATGAGGCTGCAGGTATTGAGGCTAAGGGTAAGGCTGAGGCGGATGCAATCTTAGCTAAGGCAGAAGCTATGAAGCAGTATGGTGAGGCAGCAACATTACAGTTAATCTTAGATTCTAACGTATTACCTGAAATCGTTAAGGCATACAGTGAGCCAATGGCAGCTGCAATGAGCCAGATTGATTCTATTACAATGTATGGTGAAGGCAATACTGCGAAATTAAATGAAGAAATTACTCGTAATGGTACTCAAATTTTTGCAGGTCTTGAAAAGGCTACAGGCTTAGATATTAAGTCTTTACTTGCTGGTTATTTAGGTGGAAAGCTAATCCATAAGCCACAAGCAAAAGTAGAAGAGACAGAACCATCAAAAGAAGCTAAGACTAAGTAATGAACATAAGCATTACAAACACCAAAATAGAAAAGAATCCACTTGTTCTATTAGAGATTCGTATAAAGAAATTGCTGAAGCAGAGTAAATTATAGAGGGCTGTAAACGCGAGTTTACAGCCTTTCTTGTTTTTTGCTGAAATATATGTTAAAATAAAAACCTATGGAGGTTTTATCATGAGAATTAAAAAAATGTTCATTGTCCTATTTTTCATATTCTTTTTGACATCTATTTCCTCCTGCAAAGAAATTGATATAGAGCTTGCTCATTTAGATTATAAAGAAATTGAAATTGAAAAACCAAATTTTGACGTTCCCAAAAGAAATACCAAAGATGAGGTTACCTATTCTGATTTATTTAATTTAGGTAATCAGGTTTCCATTTCGATTGAAATGGAGGATTCTGAATTAAATAAGCTTCAAAAGGATTATGAATCCTTTGTAGAAACGAAATATAAGCCTGAGATTTATCGTCACTGTAAAAAGGTAACCATTACATTAAAAAATTATGATCATACATTCACATGGGAGTTTTTGGATGTTGGCATTCGTCAAAAGGGAAATACCTCAAGAGGTCCAATATTATACGATGGTAAAATAGCTTCCTTAAATCATTTTAAATTATCCTTTGATGAGACATTTGATGATGCTCTATATGGAAATGAAAGAGTGGATTGGAGCGGGAAAACTCGCGAGTATAATGAAAGAAAAAACCGAGAATTTTTAGGTTTATCTGGCCTTGATTTAAGATGGAATAAGAATTTTGATTCTACTCATTTAAGAGAGATTTACGCAAGCTATATGTATCAAGCCTCTGGTCTTATTAGTCAATATATGGGACTATCTATATTTAATATTAAGCAAATTGATCAAAATATAGATTATAAAATGGGCGTATATTTCATTTATGAGCCTGCCTCAAAGTCTATGATTAAAAGACACCTAACCGATAAAAAAATATACAATTTTGGCACTTGGGATGAGGAAAAGAATGGAAGCTTTGGCGTTCCTGGTTCTAAATATGGTGATCTGTATAGATGTATGTGGAGTGCGGATTTGTCCTATGATAAAATGGTTGGGGATTTCGTAGGTGTAGAAACAAAGGACCATTATGTTTATTATGATAGAAAAACGAATAAGGATGCCATCTATGATGACATTTTATTAAAAAAATGTGGTACCGCTGTAAGCGAGGGGAATTATAAGGATATATCCAATTATTTGGATGTAGAATATTTTGCTAAAACAGAGGCGGTAAGCTGGCTTTTAGGTAACCCAGATGATTTTAGAAATGATATGAATAATACTATGGTATATGCTAGAAGATTGGA
>NZ_JAXFPY010000048.1:0-4977 GCF_034179385.1 Anaeroplasma sp. | reverse complement strand
AATTCTTTGATTCGATTTATGAATCTCTTTTTTAAATACCATTCCTAAATTATTAAAATGTGTTGTTTTGGTATAATCTACTAATGCACTTGACAAGGAATGAAATAAATTCAAGCATTGCGAGGTATCATCCAAATACATTAAAAAAGAAAATATAATTCCTCAATTCCAATTAGATGAAATCATTGAAAAATATCCTATAATTGGATCCATACTTAATATTAATTCATCATTTTAAAATATAATATTGGGAAAAGATAGTACTAAACTAGATGAGTGCATTTCTAATGCCAAGGAAGCTAATATTGATTCAATAAATTCTTACATTGAAACTTTATCTAAAGAAAAAATGCAATAATTAATGCCATTGATATGGCTAATAATAACGGCATTGCTGAAGGAAAAGTAAATTTAATAAAAAGAGTAATGTTTGGAAGATGTAAATTTAACACTTTAAAAACAAAGATACTACTACATAAGTTTGAATTTGAAATTGTATAATAGTGCCGTATTATTTATAAAGATATGCTATGTTCAAACAAAAAGTTGGTAATTAAGAATAAATTCCATAATGATACTCTCCATAGGCCTCATATAAATCAATAGGCATAGGAAGCTTAGCTATATTTCTTACCACTATGGTATGATCTTGTTTCATTGATTCCATATAAGTAAATGAAACTCTTGCCTCGGCCTTTACTTTATATTTGATTCTTTTTAAGAACAGAAGCCAGTTTAAATAATCCTGAAGATGTCTTGTTGATATGCCATGCTTTTTTGAAATCAAAATAGATAGTTCACTATGAATCTGATTTACATTCGATACTGTGTGATTATTGTTTGTGGCATATCTTTTCTTGTTTGCGATTACCGGGATTTGTTCGATGCTACATGAAATCTCTTGTGCGAATTTTTTTATTGCAGGTTTTGAATCTGAAATGAATGTCGAACCCTCTTTAAAACAATCTTTAAAAAGTAGATATTTATCGATTGATTCAGGGCCTAATCCTGCAATACGAAATAACATATTATCATTCTCATCAACGGATGTAATTAAGCATATTTTATGATGGCTAATTCCAGAGAAAGCGGCTTTGTTGCCACGTTTTTTGGAATAGCGTGGCATTTTATTTGGCTTTGTCCCCTTTAAATTGATTTTAGTGTACTGGGCATCAATTTCAATTAATCCACTAAGGGTGGTATTTAAAACGATATCCTCGATTGCTTTATATAGTTTATGACGCATATTGAAACATGTGTTTTTACACTTACCTATAGATACACTTTCTTGGGCTAAGGTTAATCCATTTATTTCACACTCAATAAATTTTTTCCAAAGTACGTAGTTATTTTCGGAACGATGATAAAGCGTTCCTGTTGTCTTAGAAAAAAACTTATTGCAGTCTTTGCAGTAATATTTTTGCTTTCCTTTGTTAAAGCCATATTTAATGAAGGAAAGAGACCTACAACGTGGACAACAATCTGAATCATGATTAAAGTTTTCTTCATTCATGGTGTCTTCAGTTACTTTATCCTTTACCAATTTATAAATGTGTGCACATATAAAGTCTAGTTCTACGGGTGTTAATTTCTTTAAATCATCTATTGTCATGGTTAAATACCTCACTTTGACTGAAGTATAAACCCTATTTTTACATTATTTATGTCTATTTACCAACTTTTTGTTTGAACTTAGCATAAAGATATTTGTCAATTAATCATAGAAAGAACCTTTTTGACGGTTACTTAAAAAAGTGCATATTACACTTTTACATGTAGTATGCACTAAAGATGTGAACGTTTTACTTACTCTTTATATATTTTATACTTATCTTTTTTACGCAAATACATATTAGGATAAAATATAAAATCATTTGCTTCAATAATTTCTTTTGGCACTAAGTTAATGATTCTACCATAATTCTTTTTAGAACAATGAATGCATAACATTTCTTCTTTAAAGGGAGAAATGAATTTTCCATTTTCATCTATTATCAATTCTAAAGAATTACATTCTCCAATTATAAATAAATTACAATAGTATAAGCACTTAACACAATTCCATTTAATTTCATCTTTATACTTTCCGCTTAATATTATACCATCACATGAAAAACAAACTCTACCATATGAAGATATGAATATTGCAATTTGAATTGTTAAAATCACTATAAATGTTATTAGTTGTATAAAAAATAAAATAACAGCATTATTCATAATGTCAAAGAAAAATTCAATTATTGATGCAACAAAAATGATTAAGTTTATTACGAATAAAATAAAATTTACTTTTTTATTATAATAAAATAATTTTATCATAAGTAACCTCTTATAAATATTTTTTCAATATAACATATGGTATTGTAAATACATTTTTTACAAATTCTCTACCTACAATCTGTAATCCATTTTGTTCAAGATATAATAGATTACCATTTACAAATGCAGAAAACTTATTAGAGGCAACTTCTGAAAACAACTTAATAGATCCTGTATATTGTTTTTGTCCAAGTGACTTCCATAATCCTGAATAACTCATAGCAGCCCCAATTCCAAATGATACTAAACTTTGAAATGCAGTGATTCCGCCATCAATAAGTGACTCTTTTAAATCAACTCTTCCTGTATGAGTGTATTGATTAATCGAAGATTGAGCAACACCAGCTCCAAAGGACAGCGCGGACGTGCCGGCAATTGTACCAGCTAATGTCCAACCAGATATTGCTCCAATACCTGCAAATCCACCAGCAGTTGTTGCTAATCCTAAAGCACCTCCAACTAGCGCTCCACCGAAAACATCTCCAGCCAATTGACAACCGGAATCATGATTAATCAATCCAGAAACTAGACCATTAATTGCGCCAGCACCGGCGCCAATACCAAAACCAACAGCTAAACCTATCAAAATTGCCGAAATCGCAAGGTGCCCATCTCCATCGGAATACATCACAGGATTATTATTACAATATATAAATAGATTCATACCTGATGGAGTATCTATGTTTAAATAATTAGGACTATCCGGAGTTAACCATCTTCTCCATTTTGGATTATAAAATCTATTATGACAATAATACATTTCTATATCATTATCATAATAATATCCTTTGTATATAAATGGATTATATATGTTTTCACCTGTAATGCTTATAGTATTACCATAGGCATCATAGTTATATTTTACTATTAAATTACCTAAATTATCAACTATTCCTAATATATTGCCTATATAATCCCTTACATAATAATAAATATTTGTATTATTTTGTATGAAGCCATATAATTCATCATATTCATCATAGATATAACGGTCATAATATTATTATTTAAACTAATCGATTTGAATATATTCAGTCAAGCTCCCTTTCCAAAGAATCCTAGTACATTTCTATCTTGATAATTAAAATATAATTTTTATTCTAATTGAAGTTCACCAAATGTTGTAAAAAATAATTCCTTATAGTTGAATCGTTATTTCTAATTCAATTATAAAAGATTTTTATTGTTTTTAAATAGTTAGGTTAAGTTCAAACAAAAAGTTGGCGGCCAAAAATCTAAATAATTAATATACTATTAGAGAATAATCTTAAAATTCTATCACTATTAATTATCAAACGATTATACAGTTTAAACAAAAGAGTAAGTAAATAAAATTTTGTTGCAAAATTTCATTTACCAACTTTACGTTTGAACATAGCAAATAGTTATTATAGAAATACTACATTTATAATAATATTGATTTAAAAAATGCTATACATGCACATACATATATAGCATCTATCATGAAAGATGCATAAGACCGAAGGCCTATCCATCTTGATGTGAACCTTGTAAAAATTAATTCTAAATATTATTGATTAACCAATGAAGTTCATCAAGAAATTCTTCATTTTGCCAATCATGAAAGGAAAACCTCATTTTCTTATCAATCCAAATTAATGGTGTGGCTATTGATAAACCTCCTTCGTGTGTTTTATACAAATTATTGTTACTATCCTTAATTTCTAAACTTAAATAATAAGCATTTATACCAGGTATAATCGATTTTCCCGTTTCTATCTCTAAATGTAATTTTTTTTCTCTTGTCAAGTGATTTATTTGTTTTATTAAATCACTTTTTAAAAAATTCTGTTTGATTTTTTCACAATAAAAAGCACACATTTGTCCTAGAATATCACAATAACACATTTATATCATCTCCCGATTAATCTTCGTAAAATCAAATCCCATCTAATACGTTTCCCAATTGACCCTGTTTGTGGATTTATACTATTTAGTTGCCAATGCCATGGATGTCCATTATGTGGGGAATGTAAAGATAATGTTTTCACTTTTTTATATTGGGCAGATGAAGGTTGAGTAAATTTAACACCATAATAATTATCAACCTTTCCAATTGATTGAATTGATTTAATATTAAAACTAGAGCAAAAACTTGAAGCAAATGTACCTATCGTAGCTAATGATGCAGTAGTAAGCATTAATCCATTATACCATCCTTCGTTCATTCCCGCATCTAACATCCAGTTATTTCCAGTAAATGTTTGCTGGTATTCAGCAGTGGCAAATAACCCAGTTCCTAAACCAGCAGTAACAGTAACTCCTCCAACTACGCCCGTTAAAGTCGCACCAGCAATTCCTGCAGCTATTGCCATACCTCCACTTATTAATGCTGGAACAGCTACCATTGATAATCCAATTGCCGTCATTACATTATTATCTGAGGCAACTCCTCCAATTGTTAGCCCCATTCCGACAAGTGCAGTTAAACCAAGAATACATGCCAGAATTGGAAAACTACCATCTCCGTCTGAATACATCACAGGATTATTATTGCAATATATAAATAGATTCATACCTGATGGAGTATCTATGTTTAAATAATTAGGACTATCTGGGGTTAACCATCTTCTCCATTTTGGATTATAAAATCTATTATGACAATAATACATTTCTATATCATTATCATAATAATAT
>NZ_JAXFPY010000019.1:0-42128 GCF_034179385.1 Anaeroplasma sp. | reverse complement strand
TCTTGGTGCTACTATTCTTGCATTGCTTATGATTAACCCTGATACAAACCAATTACTAGAACAGGCTAATGGTTGGATTGCTGTTATTATTCAGTACATCGTTCGTGTAGGAATGATTATTTCTAACTTTGTAATGGGTATTTATAATGCAAAGACTATCTTTAATGATAACTACTTAAGACCTATTAACAATAGAATACGAATGCTTGATGAGTACAAAATTTATAAGACCGAGAACAAGTGGCAAAGTAAAGCTGACATTGAAAAAGAAATTAATGACCGAGTAAGAGAACGAGTTGAGCCTATTGTTCAAGAATTAGAGAAAATTGAACAAAGACAAAATATACAATGATGGGGTGGATTTATTTCCACCTCTTTTTTTTATTGTTAAAATATTTTAAAATACGAAAAATCGTGCATTTGCATATTGACATATACGAAAAATCGTATATAATATAGATGAAGATAGGGAAAGGAAGTAATAAATTATGAAAGTATTAGCAGTTAAAGAATGGTTTGTTAGAAAAAATGGTTTATGTAATATATATGTTGACTCTGTATTAGAGGTTAGAGAAAAAGCAGTTAAAATCGCTATGGTTGATGGTCAATTCACAAGAACATATTGGTGTCCAAAGTCTTGTTTAGAAATCGTTGCTGATGAATATGCAAACGAGAATGTATATTTAAATGTTGAAGAAGCTACATTAGAAGAAGCAATAGAAATGAATAAGTGTGCTGTTTCTTATGATGAATTAGTAAAGATGAATAGAGAAGAATATAATTTCTATGCAAGATAATATTAGGAGGAAATAAAGATGAAATTAAGAGAGATCCGTACAGCAAAAGGGATGACCTTAACACAGGTTGCTGAATTAACAAACATTCCTTACAGAACATTACAAGACATTGAAAGTGGTAAAATAGAAAAAACCAAGTACGAAAACTTATACTTGGTTGCTGATGCACTAGGTTGTTCAGTTGATGAACTTGTAGCATTACCTGAATATAGAATCGAATCACACATTACCAATAAGGGTAATTCAATATTGTTCATTACAACATCAAGAAGAGAAGCAATAACGACTTATGTTAAGTATTATTTAGAAACAACTCTTGAGAATGAGCAATTTAAGAGAATTACATTATATAAAGAAGATGTAGAGATATGTAGATTCCAATTGGAACAGATAGACAATAAGGTTGTTGAAAAGCATTCATGCAATAAAGAATACATTTCTTATGACCCTATTTATAACTATAAGAACAAGAAGCCATTCTAATATGGCTTTTTCTTTTCCTTTGGGTAAAGAGTTGGGTATTTTTTGCGGTACGTTGTAAAAGGTTTTAAAAGATTTTAAAAGATTTTTATATTTTGGTTTACTAAAAGTTTCCAAAAGTTTCCTAATTTTTACTTATTTTATTCTAAAAATAAAACTTTATAAAAGAATTTAAAAAAATTCGTGTTCGAATCCCTCCGTCGACGCCACGTTGGATTGATGCGACTTTTATATAGTCGCTTTTTCTTTTCTTCGTAAATTTTAAACTTTATTTATTTTTACTATTAGTATATACTTGTATTAAGTAGAAATTATAATGAAGCACTAAAAAAAGCCTAAGTTCCTTAAGGGGAAATTTATTTACCGTTTTGTTCTTTTGCTATAAGAAATAAAAAGGATGTGATATGATGAAAACACTAAAAAGAATTATGCAAGTTCTTGGCTTTTTATTACTTTCCATAGCTTTGCTATATGTAACAATGAGAATCACAGGACATATCGTATTAAAGGATTTTTACGATCATGCTACTAAAGAATTACCGATTCCTGGTTTATTCGATGGATTTACTCCGCAGGGATTAGAACTTGATGAAAAGACAAATACATTTATAATTTCCGGATATACGGAAAAAGAAGGCAGAATCTATTTTGTAGACAAGGATAAAAATGTAAAATGGATTTACGCAAAATCTACTACTGGCGATGTTTGCAAAGATCACTTTGGTGGCGTAACTATTTATAAGGATTATTTATTGCTATCTGGTGGTAATGGTGCGTCAACAGGAAGACAATTCATTTATACATTCAATCTTTTAGAAGCATATAATGCTAAGAATGGAGAATGTATAACTGCAAAGGCAGAATCTGATGTTTATGTTGGTACTGCTTTTATAAATGTAGAAGATGATATATTATACGTTGGTGAATTTAATCATGATGGTCATAAAACATATGATGTTAAAGCAACAACCAATAGAGCTTGGATGCCAGAGGATGCAAAGGCAATTATGTTAAGCTATAATTTAAATAGTGATGGTACAATTGGAAGTGTTCCAACCAAGGCATATTCTATTCCAGATGATGTACAGGGGATGGCATTTACTCCTGATGGTATTGCATTTTCAGAGTCTTATGCGATAAATCCAGCTCAAATTGCTATTTATCAAATTCCTACATCATCTACATCAACCATTAAAATAGATGGGCATGATATTCCATATTATGTATACAACGATGAAGTATTAGTTAAATCCATCAAAGTTTCTCCTATGATTGAAGGAATTGTGTATTCTAATAATTTACTATATACACTAAATGAATCTTCTTCTCATAAATATTTATTTGGCTTATTGTTTAGAGGAAGTTATATTTATAGTTATGATTATATGCATGAATAAACGCCAGTTTTGGCGTTTTTTCATTTTATTTTTTTTACAAAGCACAAAACATAGTTATATTATGGAGAATAAGTGATATAATTATCCATAAGGAGGAAAATCAAAATGAATTTATTAAAAAGAGCATTTGCTGAAGCCTTTGGTACTTGTGTATTAACACTTGTTGCTTGCGGTGTTGCTGTTTTTTCAAACGGTAATTTAGTTGCAACATCCTTAGGTTTTGGTCTAGTTATTGTTGTTATGGCTTATTCCATTGGTAATATTTCAGGATGCCATATCAATCCAGCTGTATCTTTAGCTATGGCTATTCGTAAAGAGATTACATGGAAGGAGTTTGGCGTATATTGCGCTTCTCAATTTATTGGTGCATTTGTTGGTACAATGCTTCTTGCTGCATTCACAAGACAATTTGACGCTTTAGGTGGCAATGAGATTAGTGTAGTATTATATAACCATGAAACATTAGAATTAGATGCATGGAGCTATATGGGAGCATTCTTAATTGAAGTTTTATTAACTTGTATCTTTGTATTTGCAATTATAGGTGTTACAGATAAGAAGTTTGGAAATGGCAAGCTAGGTGGAATTGTTATTGGTTTAGCATTAACACTAGTTCATCTAATTGGTATTGGCTTTACTGGTACATCTGTTAATCCAGCAAGAGGCTTCTCGGCAGCGATTTGTCAGCTATTTGCAGGTGATAATACAACTAGTGCAAGTCAAGTGTGGATTTGGGTATTAGCTCCATTTGCTGGTGGTGCATTAGCTGCAGTTGTATACAGTTTATTCTTTGAAAAGAAGGCTTGTGATGATCAAGCTGAAACTCTAAAGACAGTAGAAACAAAAGAATAAAAGAATGATAAAAATCCGATTTAGGTCGGATTTTTTATCATTTTTACGATATTTTTATTAAAATTTATGTAACTACGTTATAAAAACAACGTGTTCATGTTGACATAAATTGTAAAAATAGGTATAATAAACTCCATAACAATACTTATTAATAGAATGAGCTGATTAAAAGAAGATGCATTTTAAGTTCTTTTTAAAAAAGCATTATTTTTTTTGCACTAATTTTATATGAAAGCGCTATTATATAGTATTAAAACAAAAACGAGGAAGGTGTATTAAAATATGGACAAGACAGTATTGTTTGTTCTACTTGCAGTAATCATTGCAACTCTAATCACAATACTTTATGTATTTGTATTATTTCATAAGGTATCTAGAGTTAAGATTACAAATGCAAAGGTGGATGAAATCCACAAATATATTCATAAAGGAGCAATGACATTCTTAGTAAGAGAATATAAGATTATCATACCATTTATTATTGGTGTAGCAATTTTATTAACTTGCTTAGGCTTCATTCCTGCGCTTCAAGATGCAGAAGCAGTAGGCTGGAAGGCTGCAATTTGCTTCGCTATTGGTGCGGTGTTCTCAGCTACAGCTGGTTGGATTGGTATGTTTGTTGCTACAAAGGCTAATGCGAGAACTGCTGTTCGTGCAAATGATGAAGGATTATCTAGTGCACTTAAGGTTGCATTCTCAGGTGGTGCAGTATTAGGTTTATCCGTTGTAGGATTTGGTCTATTAGGTTTAGCAACTATATTCTTAGCTTCATTTGGTATTGAATATGCTATAAATCCAGGAGCAGAATTAAAAGATTTAGTAAATGCTCCAGTTAGCATTTTAGCTGGTTATTCCTTAGGATGTTCATTAATTGCATTATTCAGCCGTGTTGGTGGTGGTATTTATACAAAGGCTGCTGACGTTGGTGCTGACTTAGTTGGTAAGGTTGAAGAGAATATGCCAGAGGATGACCCAAGAAACCCAGCTACAATCGCTGATAATGTCGGTGATAACGTTGGTGATATCGCAGGTATGGGCTCTGACTTAACAGAATCCTATGTTGGTTCTATTATTTCATGCTTAACTATGGCATTATTAACATTTAATTTTACAGACGCTGTATCTTTAAAGTACGTTTTATTCCCTGTTTTAATTTGCGGAGTTGGTGTACTTTCTGCAGTATTATCTGTATTAATTTTCCGTGCTAGAAAGTGGAATAATCCACATAAGGCATTAAATATTGCAACATATATTGCAACAGGTATTGTATTGCTTGCTACAGTATTCTTAGCAATTTTCTTCGTTGGACTTAATCCTGTGGAAACTCAAGCAGGAAAGTCAATTTCTGGTTGGCAGCTAATTATCGCTGTTGTAGCTGGTTTAGCATCTGGTATTGGTGTTGGCTTCATTGCAGAAATTTATACTTCTTCAGATTATAAGGAAGTTAAGAGAATTGCTGCTGAGTCTCAAACTGGTCATGCAACAAACATCATTGCTGGTTTAGGTTCTGGTATGAAATCTACTGGCTTAACTATTGCTGTTTTAGCAATTGCTATTGCAGTTTCTTATTTCTTTGCTGGATCTTATGGTATCGCACTTGCTGCTGTAGGTATGCTATCTACTGCAGGTATTACAGTTTCTGTTGATGGATATGGTCCAATTTCTGATAATGCAGGTGGTATTGCTCAAATGGCTGAATTACCTGAGGATGTAAGACATATTACGGATCATCTAGATTCTGTTGGTAATACAACTGCTGCCATTGGTAAGGGCTTCTGTATTGGTTCTGCAACGTTAACATCTTTAGCATTTATCGTTTCATTTATTGAGGCTGCGCAGGTTGATATTTCTTTAGCTAACCCTGCAGTACTTGTAGGTATGCTTGTTGGTGCAATGCTTCCATACTTATTCTCAGCACTTACGATTTCATCTGTAGGTAAGGCTGCAAATAAGATGGTAGAAGAGATTCGTGATCAGTTCTCAACACATCCTGGTATTTTAACAGGTGAAGTAGTGCCTGATTATAATCGTTGTATTGATATTTCAACTAAGGCTTCCTTAAGAGAAATGATTCTACCAGGTGTAATTGCTGTAATATCTCCAATTGTTGGTGGTTTAGTATTAGGTGCTGCAGGCTTAGGTGGTATTCTAATTGGTGCATTAGTTTCTGCAATTATGCTTGCTGTATTCATGGCAAACTCTGGTGGTGCTTGGGATAATGCAAAGAAGTTTGTCGAAGAGGGTAACTTTGGTGGTAAGGGCTCTGAAACTCATCATGCTGCAGTAACTGGTGATACTGTTGGTGATCCGTTAAAGGATACTGCAGGCCCAGCTATGGATATTTTAATTAAGCTTATGTCTGTTATTTCCTTAATTTTAATTCCAGTATTAACTGCTCCAGGTATGAAGTCCTTATGGGAATTAATCGTTAGCTGGATTCAAAAGTAATTGAATGAATTAGGATGCGCAAGCATCCTTTTCTTTTTCCTCTGTTGTTTTGAATACTTTAAAATGTTATGATACAAATAGATGATTGAGGAGGATTTTATGAATCAAAAATATGAATTCGTTACTGTGGAAACTTTAAAATTTGTAAAGATTGATAAGGATTTATTCTTAATTGATACTGGCTCTCCTTATAGTTTTTTTAAAAAGAATGAAATAGAAATCGATGGTGTTATTTATAAAAGCTCTGGCTTTAATGAAATTATAAAGGATAGAATGGAAAAGCTATCTCAAATTGCTAAAGATAAGCTTAATGATGATATTTCTGGATTAATCGGCTTAGATGTCATTTTAAAGAATGGCTTAACGATTCGTATCAAGGAAGGTTATGTTTCTTTTTCTTTTGAAGCGATAGAAACAAATTCTTGCTTTGATTACACTGTAAAAACGATCAAAGAGCAAAACTATATTATCTTTAATGATATTGATGTGCTTGGTATGATTAAGGAAGGTTCTCATCCTTTTATATTAGATACGGGCGCGTGCGTGAGCATATTTAGACAAAACATTTGCACTCATGCTCAATATGCTTATAGAAGAGAATATTATTATCCTTCCTTAGGAAGAACGTTATCTGGTGATTTTATGTTCTTTACATTAACCCAAAAGAGTCAATTAAAAGTCGTTGCAGGAGCAAATATGGATAATGACTTAAAGAATCAATTCGATTTCTTGGGTGTAGATGGAGAATTATGCTTCAATGATTTTGAATATGATATATTATCTATAGATATAAAGAATAAACAAATATTATGGAAATAGCTAGCTTAGGCTGGCTTTTTGTTTTTGTAATAATTCATAGAGCTTAATGAAATGAGTGTATTTTTGAAAATGTTATCATTTTGCAGTGCAGGAATCTATCTATTATAATTACCATTAAAGGAGTGGTATTATGCTTGATACATTTATTACCTGCGTCATTCGAGTTGCTGTATCCTTATGCTTTGCAATACCTGGATTTCTTTTATGCAAGACTAAAAGAGTATCTGAAAAGCATTTATCTACGATGTCAACAATTCTAGTATATATTTGCGGACCTTGTATGATTATTTATTCATTTTATAATGCTGCGGTATCTGCAAGCATAAATGATTTAAATAAAGGACAAATGGCATTAGATATGCTATATTTTGCTATCACAACATTTTTATTACAGGCCATATTTATGCTTATCCTATATTTTATATTAAGAAGGAAATATGAGGATGCAAAATATAGATTATTGACCTGCGGGTCTGTTTTAGGTAATGTAGGCTTCTTTGGACTTCCTTTAGTAGTATCCTTAGTGCCTGGAAATCCTTTAATGGCTTGTTATTCTTCTATATACGTTATAACAATGAATTTATTAGTATTTACTGTTGGGGTATTCTGTCTTACAAATGACACAAAATATATGAGCATTAAATCCGCGTTAATGAATCCAACAACCTTTGGATTATTGCTTGCAATTCCTGCATTCATTTTTGGGGATAAAATTGAAAGCTTTACTATAGTTGATGCATTTGCTTCTGGTATTAATTTATTAGGGCAAATGACGACTCCACTTTGTATGCTCATTTTAGGTATTCGTCTTGCGACAGTTTCCTTTAAAGCCTTATGGATTAGACCGTTCATTTATTTAATTTGCTTCTTAAAAATGATAATTTTTCCGGTTGCCTGCTTTTTTGCAGTATACTTCCTACCTTTTCTTACCCCTGACTTTAAAAAGGCAATATTAATCATTTCTGCAGTGCCATGTGCATCGGTAATCTTGAATATGGCAGAGATTCATCATGCCGAAGAAGAACTTGCTGCAAATTGCGTTTTGGTTTCGACAATATTATGCATGGTAACTATTCCAATGGTTACTTTACTTGTAAACATACTTTAAAAATATGCCGATTTCATGGTACAATGGAATCGGCTTATTTTTTGAGGTGCAATATGAACGAAGAAATAAAAAGGTTAGAAGATATGATGCAACAGATGCAATCCTTTATGGATGCACTTGTTAAATATTATAAGAATACATTGACAAGAGAAGTAGTTTTTGCAGGAATGATCATAAAGAAATCCTTAGATATATTAGATTCCTTAGAATATGCTTTGAGGAAATATAATATAACTGTTCAAATATCCTTATTAAGATTATTATGTGATAATTGTCTTGCAATACAATCGGTCATAGAGCTTGGACTTAAGCAGGTTATGGATATGATTCAAAATAACGAGCGTGTAAATAACTATATGGTAAGCGAAGAACAAAACATGAGTGATGGCTATTTGAAAAGATTAGTCGATGAAACTTATCCTGGCTTTGGCAGGGTGTATAAATTTGCATGTGATTCCGTTCATTTTTCAAAGCATGCTATGGCAACTACCTTTTTAAAGGATAAGGATGGCACCATCACACCTCATGTCGATGTAGGAAATAAAGAACTTAAGGATGCCCTAATTGCAAATAATGGTTCTATTATTACTGTTTCAAAGATAATTTTAGATATGCTAAAGAAGGTATGTATACCGAATTGGTAAAATGAGAGGTTGACTCTCATTTTTTCTTTTTACAAGCAGTACATTTTATGAAAATATATGAAAATGCTATGTAAAAATAATGTAAGAAAAGTGAAAAACGATAAAAAACGGTTAAAAATCATAAAAATAGGCCAAAAATCACGCTTTTCGTTATGAAAATGATATGAAAAAGTTTTCATATTTTTGTGAAAATGGTTACATGTTTTCATTCTTGCATAAGGGTATATAATACAGGCTGTAGGAGGGATAAAGATATGAATACACTACTTATGGTTGTATTAGTAGCTTTAGTAATAGCAGTCATTACTTATCTTTCCAACGTATTACCTGACATGGGTGGTAACGAGAAAGGTAAATGTAGTTCTGCTGATTATGAGCTTGCCGATAAGATCGCGCAAAGAAAGAATAACTAATACGAAAAAAAGAATTAAAAAAATTATAAATATAGAAGAACCTAAAAGGAGGGATTAAGATGAACACATTCATTATGTTAGCATTAATTGTATTTGCGACTATTGTTTTAGTATATCTCTTCACTGTCTTATCCGATTATAGAGGATTTGGAGCAGGAAAATGTGATGAAGAGGATTACAACATCGCAGATAAAATTGCAGCAAAGTTAAATAAGTAATTTAAATTAATAATTTATAGCGAAATGAGGAGGAATTCATTATGCAAACAATTTTAACATTCGCATTATTAATTTTAGCAGTACCTGTTATCGTATATTTATATCACGCTTTATCTGACATGAATGGTCTTGGTAAAGGTAAGTGCAACTCTAAGGATTACGAGATTGCAGATAAAATTGCAGAAAAGAAAAATATTTAAAGTGTTTTGAGTGTTTTGTTTTGGAAAAGGGCTAGCAATGTTTTGCTAGTTCTTTTTTTCTGGTAAAATGGAGTAGAGGTTATTGTTATGGTAAATAAGATAATAGAAAGTGATGTTGCCCTTAAGTGGCTAGAAGAAGGAAATAGGGATTATATGGATTCCATTCATAATCATGGGGATATTTCAAAAGAAAAAAGAATATATACCCATCATCATGGTCAAAATCCCTTCGCAGTGATTGTTGCCTGTAGTGATTCAAGGGTAATTCCTGAGGCAATATTTATGAAGGGTATTGGAGATTTATTTGTCATTCGTCAAGCAGGGAATGTATTAGATGATTTTGGACTTGGATCCATTGAATATACAATAGATCACTTAGGCTGTAAGCTCGTTTTGGTTTTAGGACACACAAAGTGTGGGGCAATTCAATCAAGCTTAGAGGGGACATCTGATTCCTTCATAGGTAAAATCATAAATGAAATTAAAAATTCGATTGGAAATGAAAATAATCCAAATATTGCATGTAAGAAAAATGTACTCTCTACGGTACATAAAATTGAGAATCTCATAATAAAGAAGGATGAGAGATATAAGGATGTTTTAATTAAAGGTGGAATTTATCATACAAGCACAGGACATGTTGAAATTTTATAAAAATTCATTTTTTTCTTTGAAATATGAAACAAAAATATAAAAATACGTACTTTATTCATTTTTTGCTTTAATTTCATTAATGACTATGCTATAATAATTCTTATGAAAAAGGGGATAGAAATATCTATTTCTTTATTATTTTTGGAGGAAGAATATGGCTAACGAAGTTAAAAAGGGAAGCGTTGAAGAAAAATGCTTAGAGCGTTTATATCCAAGAAAACTTGCGCTAGATTGGTGGCCTGAGGTTTTCATGGATAAGGGCTGTGTAAAGTTATTTGAGGATTATGCATATAAGCCTGCAAAATATGCAGATAAGATTAGTAAAATGGATGCAGCTAGATTATTGATTGCAGAGTATAATACCGTAGAGGTTGCTAAGAAATATTTAAGGGATCATCCAAAGGCTATTTTTGTTAATTTAGCTTGTGGATTTTCTACTGTATTCCAGCAAATTGATAATGGTCAGTGCCGTGCATATAATGTAGATACACGTGATGTTTTAATCGCAAGAAAGGAAGCCGTTGGTAAGGGAGACCGTGAGCAAGGTATTATTGCGGATATCCTAGAGGATGATTTTTCTTGGTTTGAAAAGATCGAATGGACAAGAGATGATGGTATTTTCTTCTATGCATTAGATTTATTCCATTATATGAAGCGTGAGGATGTTAAGAGAATTGTTGCAAATATTGCAGTAAACTTCCCAGATGGTATGATGGTATTTGATGCTGCATCAAGAGATGGCTTACCTAAAATTTTAAAGACAAGATACGATGAGGATGAGGTTAAGAATAATGCTGGCTTCTATTTCTCAGTAGATGATGATGCACAAATTTCAAAGTGGAGTGTAAGAATTGCAGATATTTGGAGACATCCATTATACACTTATTACACAAAAAAGAAGGCAAACAAGCTTGGCTTAATCAATTTAATGGCAGTTAAGGCATTAGATTCTAAGAATGAAGTACAGTTTGTTGAGTTGACATTTAAACGTCATTAATTTATCATTAAAGGGAGATTTACTCCCTTTTATTTTTCGAGGAGGTATCTATGGATAAAAGAATTATAAAGGATGAGGAAGTATCCTTCATTGAAATTAAAAATGATAAAAATTTAGAGGTGACTCTATGTACTTTTGGTGCTTCATTTTATCGTATTGTATATAAAGGTAAAAACCGTATAATGACACCAATAAATCATAAGGAATTCTATTATAATGAGCAGTATTATGGAAAGCTTGTTGGTAGATTTTCTGGTAGAATCAAGGATGCTACATGTGAAATTGACGGAAGAACTTATGATCTACCAAAGAATTGGAATGGCATGAACTCCTTACATGGTGGACCTAAGGGAATTTCATTTTCCAATTTTGATTATGAAATAAAGGAAGAGGATGAATCTATAGATGTTATCTTCACATTCCTTGAAAAGGAATCCTACCTACCAGGAGATGTTTCCTATAGGATTACATACCATGTCTATAAAAATATAGATAAAATATTACTCGATATGGAAGCATATACTTCCAAAACAACAATAGTAAATTTAACAAATCATGCTTATTTTACATTATCTAGTGGTAAAGAAGTAATTTTAGATGAAATCTTGACCTTAGGCTGTAAATATTATGGAGATTTAGATATGAACCTTATTGCTAAATCCATTTGTGAGGTAAATCCTATAATGGATTTTACAAAGGGACATGAAATTGGTAAATATATAGAGGATCCATATTTACAAAATCACACCTCCTTTGGTTATGATCATTTCTTTGTAAAAACAAAGGAAGAGGATTCATTTGCAGCAAAGCTAAAGAATAAGAAAGAAGGTATAAGCCTTACCATTCATACTTCCTATCCAGCTATCGTAGTTTATACGGATAATTATCCTACCAAGATGGAATATGAGAATTGTAAGCATGAGAAGAAATATCAAGCCATTGCCTTAGAATGCCAATATATCCCTAATGGAATAAATATGGAAAATGTAGATAAGGCATTATTAAAGCCAAAGGAGCAATATAAGGAATATATTTCCTATACATTTGAAGAAATTTAAACAGAAGTCAGGCTTATGCTCTGACTTTTTCTATGCAATAAAAAAGTTAAGTATTTTTTACATTTTTTTGTAATAAATAAATCATTTTGTGCTACAATTATTTATAAATAGAGAAGGAAAAGGTGAGTTTTATGAATTATGTACTATATAATCCTCTTGCAAGTGCAGGTAAGGGAAAGGAAAATTTTGAGCAAGCAAAGTCTCTTATCGATAAGGAATTTCAAGAATATACCTCCGTTAATCTTGAAGAATATAAGCCTGAGGAATTCTTTCCAAGCTTAAAGAGTGAGGATAAGGTTTTAGTTTTAGGTGGAGATGGTACCCTAAATGTTTTCGTGAATAATATTAAAAATTATAATGTAGATTGTGATTTATATTATTATAAAGGTGGGAATGGCAATGACTTTTTGGAGGATGTAAAGGAAACACCTGACCAAAAGCTTGTTTATTTAAACCCTTATTTTAAAAGATTACCTAAAATTACGGTTAATGGTATGACAAGATATTACGTTAATGGAATTGGCTATGGTATTGATGGAATGGTTTGCGAGGTGGCAGATAAAATGAAGGCAGAGGGCAAAACGGATATCAATTATGCAAGCCTATCCATTAAGCTATTGCTTCACGGATATAAGTGCCCTATGGCTACTGCAGTAGTTGATGGAAAGGAATATCAATTTAAAAAGGTATGGCTATGCTCTGCCATGAATGGAAGATATTATGGTGGTGGAATGAAGATTGCACCAGGCCAAGATAGACTTGGGGATACACTATCCTTAAGCGTTATTCATAACGCAGGTAAATTACGTACCTTATTGATTTTCCCTAAGATTTTTAAGGGCGAGCATGTGAAGAATAAGAAAATGTCTACCATTCTTACAGGAAAGAAGATTACAGTAACCTTCACACATCCAATGGCACTCCAAATTGACGGTGAAACTGTAACCAATGTAACTACATATACCGTAGAAGCATAAGGAGCTAGATAGCTCCTTTTTTTTTATGCATTTTAAAAGTTACAACCTTTATCAGCGGAAATTACTTTTGTAATTAACAATGCATTTTCAAAATGTCAACTAAATTTGACATATTTAGACATTAGTAATATAATTACTACGATGGGTTAATGCTTTAGGAGTTAGTATTATGAAAAAAAAGATAATTATTACAATAATTATATTATTAACAACAGTTCTCTTAGGCGTAGGAGGTTATTTTATTTTTGCCTTAAATCAAGGCCCTGCGACCATTGAGGATTCCGAAGCAGATTTTGAATCGACACTACTTGAGGCACCAAAGGATGGCACAAACCCAAGTGAGCATTCCGTTGAGGAAAATGTTGCATATGCTCTTTGGACTATTGCCCATACGAATGAATTTTATTCATTAACTACAGGTACTGCTCAAGCATCCATTGCAAACCAGCAGATTTATAATAAAAGAGTTGTTCATGATGGTAAGGCTATGGTTACAATGATTTCATCAGGCCTTATATCTACAGCAAAACAAAAATATTATATGAAGGATAAGGTTTTATTAAGAGATGCTACAAGCATCAGTGGTGATACAGCAACATGGATTACCTCTGAGCCTGAATGTGTTTCCTACAAAACACTTATCCAACGTTATGGATGGCTTCCCTTCCAAGCCACAGGCTATATCATTTGTAGTGATACCTATATCCATAAGGAAGAAATGAAAATGGTGGATAACCAAGATGGTACCTATACTCTATATTTTGATTTGGATCCTGATGGAAATAAGGCACCCTTCTGGTATAGAAGAGAAGTATTAACCAATGCGAATTCTTCCATTGTACCAGAATTTTCATATATTCATTATGAGATGAAAATCAATTCCAATTGGCAAATTGTTTCTGCAGATGTTCAAGAAACCTATAAGGTAAAATCTATGGGTGTTGAGGCAATTACTAAGACGAATTGTCATGAGGAATATTTCTATGAAAATGTAGCCTTTGATGAAGAACCATATAATTATTTTGAATCCTATGCATATTTATCTGTATTAGATGACGAAGAAAATCCAATGGAAAATACAGCGGATCCGATGAGTATAATCGTTGAATCCTTACAAAATAGTGACAAATCCAATAAGACCTTGGAATTGGATATAGCAGGGGATGGTTTTAAGAAAAATGGTCTTGTCGCATTAAATATATCGGATTTGACTAAGGTCAAGTTATATGCTGATTTTGGTGATTTATACGTAGAATATACAGATAGTATTTATATATCGATAGGCGGAATAAAGGTAAAGACGAATGTTAAAGAATTAATGAATATTATCTCTCAAATTACAGATGAGCTCCCAAAGTCTGATTCAGATGGTTCATCCTTAGATGTCAATAAGATTTTGGCGGATTTATCAAAATCCACTTTAGTTCTCGATGGAGAAAATGTATCTATCGATACTAATTTAGATATCCTTGGAATAAAGCTTTCTATTCATTTTGATATTAAGCGTGTAGAGGATACCTATGCTTTAAAGAGTGCATATGCTAATGTAGATTTATTTGGTACAAAAGTAGAGCTTTCTATTAAAGAATCGAATAAAAAGATTTCTCCTAAGTCACATAATGATTTTATGGATTTAGCAAATCTAGAATTTATCGCTTGTGATATTGCATCTATTATTAAGAATAAGAATGTAGATTTCAATTTCATGTTAGAATACCAGGATATTAAAGGTACAGCATTAGGAAATATATCCTTTGAAGATGGCATCCATGTAGATATGAATGTAGAGGTTTCCTATAAAAACAAATCTATTTCAATGGATCTATATTATTTTAATGACGTCATTTATCTATCTATGATGAATGCTAAGGTAAAGATTACAACCAAGGATTTATTGAGATTCGTTCAAAAATATACAAACCAAACCATAGATTTTTCTAATGATTTTGATATGGCGAGTCTATTAAAGACAATCTTTACAATCGATTATGATTCCTTACTTAAAGAATTAGTTATTGAAGAGGATTCTTTAGATATCGCTATATCGTTAAAGCAATTTATAGATAGCATAAATGAAATAAAGCTTTCTGTTCAGGATTCCAATAAAGGATTTGATGGAAGTATATCTATAAATGATATAAAGGCATCCTTTAGCTTAGGTGATTTAGGCTATAATGTAAGAGAAATACAGGATAGTGAATATAATTATTTAGTTTATATAGAAGGCTTCATAGATGATATCTTAGTTATTTGTAAGAATAAAAAGCTAAAGGTTTCCTTAGATATGGTATACCAGAATTTATCTATTCATGCAGATGGTAATTTAGATTTTAACGAAAAGCTAAAGGCCAATATGGCTATAGATTTCGATTATAAGAATAAGAATATTCATATAGATTTATATTATCTAGAGGATATTCTATACTTCGATTTAGAAGATATTCATTTAAAGATATCTAAGGATGATTTATCTAAGATGATAGGATTGTTTATGGATTCTGATATGTCCTTAGATAGCTTCCTTCAAATGGATTTTGAAAGTATAATCGATAGCTTAAGAATTACAGAAGAACAATTTGAGCTTGATTTGAATTTGAATGGAATTCTTGATAGCCTATCTAAGGTTCAAATCATTTTGAAGGATTCCTTAGATGGCTTAGATTTAGGCATATCCATTAAGGATTTATTTGATATTTCCCTTTTGGTAAATGATTCCTATAAGGATTTTGAATTGAAAGAGGAGGAATATCAGGATTTAGGTATGCTTTATGATTTTGCAAGATACCTTAAGGATATAATGAATAATGAAAGTATTTTACTTCATTTAGAATTTAATCATGAGATTTTAAATGTTCAAGGTGATCTTCAATTCTCCTTCAAGGAGGAAATCGCATTAACATCCACGATTTCTGCAAGTTTTAAAGATTTAAACATTTCATTTAATGTATCCTATTTTGATCATGAAAAGGCCTTATTCATTGATTTATATAACAATCATATTTCAATTCCTGTATCCTTATTCATAAAAGATGCTACAAACATTACTATAAAGGATATTTTAGATATTCTATTTGATTATGATTTCATTTCTATGATTCAAGCGATGGTAATACATTCGAATTCATTTGAAATGAATATGAATTTATCCAATATAGATATATTAAATTCATTCTTTAATGATTTATCTCAGGTGGATTTAAGTATTTCACTAGAAAATGGTAAGATAAATCTTACATCGAATACCTTTGGTATCTCTTCAAGTATTACATATTCCATGGATAAGGTGATAAAGAGAGAAGAATCCTATATCGATTTAAGCGATATGGTATCTAGCGTATCTGAACTTATTTCATGGATTAGTAAGGAATCCTTCAGGATTTCTTTAGATGGAAGTGTTCATATTTCATCTATAAAGATGGATTTAAATGGTTATATAGATTTATTATTGAGTGACAATCAATATGACCTATCGGGTTATTTCCATATTGAGGTTTCTTCTACACTTCATGATATCTATTTCAAATATCATATGGGTATACTTTATCTATATTATGGAGATGTTATCTTTGGTATAGATATGAATCAACCTGTAGAATTCCTAAAGGATGTATTGAATGCCTTAGAAATAGAAATGCCAAAGCTAACCCAAGATAAGCTCGATTCTATCTTAAATCATTTAAATATTAAGTCTAATGGATTTGATCTTGATTTATCTAGCTTAATGGATGTGATTACTAAGATTACATTCATCTTTACCTACAATAAGGATTTCGATAGTTTTAATCTAAATGTTGATTCTACAGAATTGGATATTGATGGAACTATAGAAAAAATTGATTCCTATTCGATTACATTACCAGAATCTTATTTGAATAATGAAGATATTATATCTTTAGCAAAGATGGTAAGAAGAATTCTTAATTTAATCAAGAATAAAGCATTCAACGTCCATTTCGATTTAGATACAATCGATAATGGTAGTAAGCATTTAAATGTTTTAGGTGACCTATCGATATTCTTAGATATTCCTGAAGGTGAAAAGCTAAGCTTAGATTACATTTCCTTAGGTCTAAATTTAGCCATCACAGAATATGATCCTAATGGTGGTATTAAGGTTATCCATAGAGTAGAATTAACATTCATTGATGATATGCTTTATATCATTTATGGAAATAATGAATCCAATCTTGAAAGTAAGATTAAATTCAATTTAGATAAGAATTCCTTATTATCTACTTTAGCATCCATTACAAGTGTATTCGGTATTCCACTGGATTTCTTAAAGGATTATGTAGATGCCAGCTTAGAAAATGTTGATTTCTCTCAATTGACAGATTTATTTAAGAAGGATAATAAAATTATAGACGTATCTAAGGCTCTTAAGGCTTTAGAGATTTATGAGGATTCGATTCATTTCGCTTTAAGCTCAAATATAATAAGTGAAAATATTCCAGAGTCCAATTGGATAGAATTCGATTTAATCTCGAATGATACAACTCCATTAAGTTTATCGATTCATGGCTTATATACAGATTATGTATCTAATCAGGAATATACGAAAATGGATGTAAATGAGGTTATGGTATCCTTAGATCCAGATCAAATTTTAGCACCTTCATCCTTAAAGGGATATTATGACATCTCAGATTTAGATGAGCTAGTGAATGGCTTATTGATTACAGGTGCGAATAAGGATTATGCGATTGCATCTACCATTACCTTAGGGCTTCCTGTTATTGCAGATATCAATGTTCCAATCGATGCAAGAATAAGAGTGCTTGAGGATGGAAGCCCACTCGTTTATCTTCATATCGATTTAACGAATATAACCGCTGCAGCAAAGCTTATTGGTTTATCAAAGAAGAATGTATATTTCTATTATCAGGATGGATATGTATATATCTATAGATTAGAGAATGATGGTACAAGCTATAAGCTTAAGATTACAAAGGAAGAATTCTTTGATGATATTATCTATTATCTATTAGATTTCTCCTTAGGTATGCCAAAGAGTATTTTAGACAAAATTAATTCATCCTCTTCAAACGAAGATTATGTTGTTGATGCAGGTACAGTAATGAATAGCTATTCCTATTCGAATCATAGATTTGATATATCCTTAAATATGAAATCCCTAACAGGCAATTCCAATTTAGGTAATTTATCCTTAGGATTATTATTAAAGAATATTGCAGTATATAAGAAGGATGATTTAACCGTTCAAACAGCTTATGCACTAACAGAAATCGTTGATTTTAACTTCGATTTGGTTTCTGTAATAAATCTATCCACAAGCTCCCTAAAGCTTACAAATTTAGAGGATATTGATGGTTATACATGGTTTAAGAATATTGAAATGGAGGATGTAGTAAGCTTTATTTCCTCCTATAGCTATGGTACGGATTTAATTTATAAGAATGATTCCTATTATGGTAAGAGAAGCCATACGATTACCTTCATCTTAAATCATGGAGAAAACCAATATTTTACAGGTCAGTATGGTACTGCCATTCTATTCCCCGAGCTTGAGGTAGTAGAGGATTCTTCAAAATATTATCTATTTAAGGGCTGGTATAAGGATAAATACCTACATGAACCTTATTTAGAAACTAGTGTTGGAGATTCTAATATTACTCTTTACGCAAAGTGGGAAGAGGTAAGCTATTATAATTTGAATGTTCATTCCATTAGTGGAGATAAGAATTATTCTTTATATAATGGAGAGGATTTATCCAAATATTTAAATGAAAAGGTTTATACAGATGCCTTAGGCAATTCTTATATATTCAAGGGCTATAGCCTAAGCTTAGATGGAGATTTCATCGATATATCCTCTATGCCAAATCACGATTTAGATTTATATGCAAAATGGGAAATCATTTCCTATAAGGTATATATTGATGATTCTTATTATATGGATTTATCGAGTAGTACAAGCTTAAGCTTAACTCAGGATTATTACTTGAAGGCGAATGACATTTATTTCTGTTTTGAATCTACATATTTAACTTATGATGTATTAGCTATCTTATACAATGAATATGTAACCTTCTTGGATGGTGTTGGCTATATTTATTTATATAGCGATCTATCTAGCCTAGAGGATTATTATAAGGTTACCTTAGATTATGATTATCATAAATTTAAGGATAAGCTTTATAAGGCTATAGTATTACCAAAGCATATGGATTTTTCTTCTAGCTTATTACCAAATAGTATTTATAATCATATGAAAATTAATTATTGGTATAACGAGGAAGTAGAATATCATTATGGTAATATTCATGAAATTCTTCACGAGGATATTACCTTATCTGCATATTATGCAACCTATGATTATCTATCGTTTGGATATGATCAATCGAGTGGTGAGGAATTGTTAAGCGTAACAGGCTTCAGCTATCAAGAATCTACAAGTATAAGGGTAATATTACCTAAATATGTATATATTCATAATTCCTATCAGATTTTAAGATCATTATTAATTAATGTCGATGGTGATAATAATAAATATTCTTGTTTCACAGGTAAGGAAAATATTTCATCGATTATATTTAATGAAGGCTTTAGAATTATTGGAGATAATGCATTTAAGAATTGTAAAAATCTTACAAGTGTATATTTTAGTAGTACAGTAGAAGCGGTTGCATCCGATGCCTTCTATATGAATTCTAAGAATGAGGCAAAGAATATAAGGTTCTATTTCGATACTTCATCTAAAGTAAATAAAGACAAGTGGCTAGCCTATAAGGGTACGTTTGGTACGAAGTATTATTATGGTGAGTCGAATGGCTTAGGTGAAAATCTAACGACCGCATTTAATACCTATAGTGGTAGAATCTCTGATATTGTAAGAACTATGATTTAAGGAACTGGATATCCATTTGGATATCCGTTCCTTTTTTAAAAATTTGTGGTATACTACCTAATAAGTTTTGAGGTGATGATATGAAGCATAATCCATTAGATATCATTTCAGGTATCGTATCCGTATTTATTGGAATTTTAATTGCCTTTACATTTATTATGATTTATTGTTTTTCCGATTTTTCAAATCATGGGGATGTCGTCCTTTGGATTTTTCGTATTCTTTATTTAGGAATATTCCCAGGATTTGGTCTATTCTTCATTGTAAGAGGGGTAATTTATTTCTTTAAGAAGGATAAAATAGAAGAAAATGAAGAAAATGAGTGAAATAAATAAGAATTTAATGGTATAATTAACTATTAAAGAGGTGAAGCACATGAATTATGATTTAATGCTTGAATTTGTTAAAGAAAAATTAGAAGTGACAGATGGTATTGCCTCTAAGAATCCGCTTCATAATTTTAGAAATAGATATTACCATTCGAAAAGGGTATATGAATGGTGCAAAAGAATTCATACAGATTTGGAATGTGATTTAGAAGTATTATATACTGCAGCGATTTTTCATGATGTAGGAAGGGGTAGTCTAAAAGAAAATCATGCCCATGTTGGTGCTTTAATCTTTAAGGAATATGCAAAAAATCATAATTTCAGCGAGGAATTTACGAATAGGGTTTATGATTTAATTGAACATCATTCCGATAAAAATCAAATTAAGGATAAGAATTCCTCAAACGAGCTTGTCCTACTTTTAGAGGCGGACCTATTAGATGAGGAAGGTGCCTTAGGTATTGTTTGGGATTTAATGGCCTTAGGGAAAATGGAAAATAAGGATTATTATGATGCCATGGAGGCCTTAAAGCATGCGAAGCATATTTTAAAGCAGGATTATATGGTAACACCCCTTGCTAAGGAAATATGGGAGCATAAAAAGGAATTAGTAAGAGTATTTATCGATGATTTAGCAAAGGATTTATTTTTGGAGGAATAGCATGGATTATTTTGAATGTATTCAAAAAAGATTCTCTTGTAGAAGCTTTAAGGAAGAGAAGGTTTCAAAGGAGATATTAGAGGGTGTGCTACAGGCAGGTCTTTTAGCCCCAACGGCATGTAATTATCAGCCCGAGAGGATTGTTGTTGTAGAGGATCCATCTATAATAGAAAGATTAAAGGAGGCTACAAGATATACCTTTAATGCAAAGACGATATTGATTGTTTGTCATGATAAAAATGAATCCTGGCATAGGGGAAATGATGGAGTAGACCATGGTATAGTAGATAGTACGATTGTGGCAACACAAATGGTTTTAGCTCTTACAAGCTTAGGGCTTGCCTCTTGTTATGTATGCTCATTTAAGGAGAAGCTAGCAAGAGAAATTTTAGGGCTTAGTGATCATTTACATATCGATATTATGCTTCCGATTGGATATCCAAAAGAGGTTTTACCTCATAATAAGAGAAAAGATTTAGACAGTATTGTAATTTATAAATAGAGGTTTTTATGAATATAAATATTATAGGTGCAGGCTTAGCTGGTGTTGAGGCTACATGGTATTTAGCAAAAAAAGGGTATGATATTACCCTTTTTGAAATGAGACCAAAGAAGATGACTCCTGCACATAAAACAGAAAAATTTGCAGAGCTTGTATGCTCAAATTCCTTAAAAAGTGATTCCTTAGAGAATGCTTGTGGAATCTTAAAGAAAGAAATGGAAATGCTAGATTCTATTGTGATGAAATGTGCAAGATTGCATCCTGTAGATGCGGGAGGTGCACTAGCCGTAGATAGAGAAGGATACTCAGAAGAGGTAACATGCCGAATTAAGGCATTACCTAATGTAAAAATTGTCCATGAGGAGGTAGCTAAAATAGATACATCCATTCCTACTATTATCGCAACAGGCCCACTCACTAGTGGAGCGTTATGTGATGAAATTAAGAAATTGTTTGGACTAGATGATTTTTATTTTTATGATGCCCAAGCTCCAATTATTTATGCAGATTCTATCAATTATGATAAAGCATATTTAAAAAGTAGATATGATAAGGGTGTTGCATCCTATTATAATTGTCCTATGACAAAGGAAGAATTTGATAAGTTTTATCATGCCTTAATTACTGCGGAATGCGTAGAGGAGAAGGATTTTGAAATTAAAGTATTTGAAGGATGTATGCCAGTAGAAATTATGGCCAAAAGAGGACCTCAAACCCTAACCTTTGGTCCAATGAAGCCTGTAGGATTAAGAACTCCAGATGGGGTAAGCCCTTATGCGGTAGTACAGCTTAGACAAGATGATGCGGCCAAGACCATGTATAACATCGTAGGATTCCAAACGCATTTAAAATTTGGCGAACAAAAAAGAGTATTCCAAATGATTCCAGGGCTTGAAAATTGTAGGTTTGCAAAATATGGTAGAATGCATAGGAA
The DNA here is from genome assembly GCF_034179385.1 of Anaeroplasma sp. Lineage (NCBI taxonomy): Bacteria > Bacillati > Mycoplasmatota > Mollicutes > Anaeroplasmatales > Anaeroplasmataceae > Anaeroplasma > Anaeroplasma sp. The sequence goes on along the minus strand of NZ_JAXFPY010000019.1, from coordinate 19,772 downwards.
TACATATATTAATGCACCTAAGATATTAAATCCTACCTTCCAAACGAAGAAATACCCAAATATATTCTTTGCAGGACAGGTTTCAGGAGTTGAGGGGTATGTAGAATCCGCAGCATCCGGCATATATGCAGCAATTAATATGGACCGCTATTTGAAAGGAAAGGAATTACATATATTCCCAAATACTACAGCACTAGGGTCCTTATCCTTATATATAACAAATGCGAGCGAGAAGGATTTTCAGCCGATGAGTGCGAATTTTGGAATTATGGCGGATTTAGATTTTCCTCATAAGAAAAATGAAAGAAAGGCATTATATGGCAAAAGAGCCATAGAAGTAATGGAAAAGGAGATTAAAAGTTTAAATGACTGATGAAGAGGCTATAGCTGAATTTTTAAATTACATAGCTCATGTTAAGAATTATAGCGAAAATACAGTTTTGGGGTACCAAAAGGACATTTTAGAGTTTAAGGATTTCCTAAAGAGTGAAAAAATGGCTCCAAACCTTTTTCGTCTTCGCCCAATTATACCTAAAAATTATGTAACCTATCTTTCGAATTCGAATCTCGCATCTACATCCATTCATAGAAAGATATCCTCCTTAAATAGCTTCTATACTTATTTTTATAAGCAGGAATTAATTAAAGATAATTATTTTAAGGAAGTAGAAACACCTAAGATTGGTAAAAGATTATTAAAGAAAATTACCGATGAAGAGGTTATTATGCTGTTTGAAGCCTGCGATTTAGAGAATAAGCTAGGATTCAGAAATTATTGCATATTGGGCTGTCTATATGGCTGTGGACTTCGTGTATCTGAATTATGCAATATGGAAATAAAGGATATCGATTATGCAAAAAGGACGATAAGAATTCATGGTAAGGGCTCTAAGGATAGAGATGTCATTATGTATGAGGGCTTAGATGAGGCCTTAAGGCATTATATTTCAACATTCCGTGTGGAATTATTATATAATACGAAGGATTTAGAAAATCGTTATGTATTCTTAAATAAAAATGGAACTAAGCTTTCTAGAGTTGGTGTAAGAAAGATTTTAGAGGGGCTTGTAGAAAAAGCGGGAGAGCATTTTCATATATCTCCCCATATGCTAAGGCATTCCTTCGCAACAGCGCTTTTAAAGAATGGAGCGGATTTAAGAAGCGTTCAGGAGCTTTTGGGTCATGAGTCCTTATCGACAACATCGATTTATGCTCATGTCGATTACAACATGATGATGAAGGAGTATCAATTGTCTCATCCAAGAGCAAAAAGAATCGATGTTGAAGAGAAGAAAAAGTGATATGTTGGATTTTTCTTGTAATTCAAACCCAACTTTGATATAATGCTAATGTTCGAAAAGAAAAGGAGCAATGATTATGAAGACTAAGTTCATTTCTTTAGGTGTAGCTTGCTTATCCTTCTTAGCTTTAACATCTTGTATGACGAGAACTAATGTGGATTATTCAACAGTACGCCAAATTACAAAAATTGATACAGAAGTATCTACTGCATTAAATTTATTTTATGATGAAAAACAAGAGGATGAAACTGCATCAAAGTTAGATGAAGATACAAAAAATAATACGTATTATGATTTGTTTGTAGCAAAGGATGCTAACGCAAGCCTTTTTGCTTATGAATATGATCTTACAACCTATTTCAATTCTTTTAATGGCGAAAGAAACAATACGGTAACAATAAATACATTATCCTTTGGGATCCAGAATTCTGATGCGATTTATGATGAGGAAAAGACTCAAATTTTAACGCAAGCATATGACCAAGAAAAGGGTATTGGAAAAAAGCTTAATGTAGAATTTACAATCACAACATCCAAGGATTATTCTAGAACGATTTCTACTAAGCCAGCATATAAAGTATTTAAGGATGGTGAGGATGTATCCTTATCTATCGTTTATATGCCTGTTTATGTAATTCATTATGTATCGAATCAGCCTGTTTTAAAAAATTATGTATTCTTACCAATTTATGCAACCTTCGTTACAGAAACTGGTAAAGAGGTAAAAGAGGATGGTACACTAGCTTTAAATACATTAGGTACAATAAAAGTTGTAGATTTAGATAAGTACTTTGGAGAAGCAGCAAATACACTAGAAGCATCGAAAGAACCAACAGTTCCAAGTACACCAGTTGAACCAGAAGAAGAAAATAATTCTGGATTATCTGCAGGAGCTATTGTTGGTATTGTATTAGGATCTGTCTTTGGCGCATTACTTATTTTATATTTCCTAGTTGGATTTACTTTATATAAGAATGGCACATTAAATGGCAAGTTCTTCAAGGCAATTTATGCTTGGATTAAGCGTCCAAAAGATAATAGAAAAAGATAATTATATATTTATATATAAGGGCATGGTTTGAAATTTATTCCATGCCTTTTTATATTTTTAAAAAAATGGTTGAAATTGTACTTTATCTATGGTAATATGTTAAAGGCACAAAATACACATGCTTTATGAGAAGGCCATCGTGTGCATGTAAAACTGTTGGGGGCTTTCGTTGATTAAAGCAGAGGACAAAAACAAAAATAAAATGGAGGAATTAAAAAATGTCTGAATCAGTAGTTTCAATGAAACAGTTATTAGAGTCTGGCGTACATTTCGGTCACGCTACTCGCCGTTGGAATCCAAAGATGAAGAAGTATATCTTCACTGCAAGAAATGGAATCTATATTATCGATTTGCAGAAGACTGCAGATCAAATTGAAAAGGCTTATGCCGCTTTATTAGAGATTGCCAAGAATGAAGGTAAGGTTTTATTCGTAGGTACTAAGAAGCAGGCTCAAGAGGCTGTAAAGGAAGAGTCCGCAAGATGCGGTATGTACTATGTTAACCAAAGATGGTTAGGTGGTACTTTAACAAACTTCAAGACAATTAAGAAGAGAATTACTAAGCTTGAAAGCTTAACTAAGTTATTAGAGGATACTGAGGCTACAGCTAAGCTTCCTAAGAAGGAAGTTATTAAGCTCGTTGCTGAAAAGGATAAGCTTGAGAAGTTCTTAGGTGGTATTAAGGAAATGAAGAAGCTTCCTGATGCTTTATTCATTGTTGATCCTCGCAAGGAGCACAATGCAATTTTAGAAGCTCGTAAGCTAAACATTCCAGTATTTGGTATCGTTGATACAAACTGCGATCCTGATGATGTTGATTATGTAATCCCAGCAAACGATGATGCTATTCGTGCTGTTAAGTTAGTTGCATGGGTTATGGCTAATGCTGTAATCGAAGGTAACGGTGGTACAGTTGAAAAGTTCGATGATGCTGCAGAGGAAATCAACCAGGCTGAGGAAATTTCTAAGGAAGCTCCTAAGGCTGAAAAGGCTCCAAAGGAAGCTAAGGCTCCTGCTAAGAAGGCAGCTGCAAAGCGTCCTGCAGTAAAGAAGGCTCAACCTAAGAAGGAAGAGTCCGCTGAAGCTAAGGCTGAATAATTTAAAATAAATTACGGAGGATATTGAAATGGCAAATATTACTGCTGCTATGGTAAAGGAATTACGTGAGAAGACTGATGCAGGTATGATGGACTGCAAGAAGGCTTTAGTAGCTACAGATGGCGATTTTGAAAAAGCTGTTGTATGGTTACGTGAAAAGGGTCTTGCAAAGGCTGCTAAGAAGGCAGGCGTTGTTGCTGCAGAGGGCTTATGTAATTATGTGGTTTCTGGTAACAAGGTTGTTTTATTTGAGTTAAACTCTCAAACTGACTTCGTTGCACAGAACGTAAAGTTCAAAGCATTATTAGAGAATGTTGGTAACATTATCGTTAATTCTAACGCAACAAATACAGAAGAGGCTTTAGCAATTGATGTTGATGGCAAGACTTTAGAGACTGTTATTATGGAATCTTCTGGTACAATTGGTGAAAAGATTTCTTTACGTCGTGTTCAGGTTTTAACAAAGAGTGATGCACAGGTATTTGGTACATACAAGCATATGGGTGGTAGAATCGTTACAGTTGCAATCTTAAACGGTTCTGATGAGGCTGTAGCTAAGGATGTAGCTATGCATGTTGCTGCACTTTCACCTAAGTATGTATCTAAGGATGATATTCCTCAAGATGTTGTAGCTAAGGAAAAGGAAGTTATTTTAGCTGCTGCATTAAATGAGAATGCATCTAGTGCTAAACCAAAGCCTGAAAAGATTATTGAAGAAAGAATCGTACCAGGTCGTTTAGAAAAGAATTTAAAAGAAATTTGTTTATTATCTCAGGCATTCGTTAAGAACCCTGACCTTACTGTTGAGCAGTATGTTAAGGGCGCTAAGTCTGAAGTAGTAACATTCGTGCGTCTAGAAGTAGGCGAGGGCATCGAAAAGGTTGAGACTGATTTCGCTGCTGAAGTTGCTGCACAGGCTGCTGCTGCAAAGTAATAACGCTCAAAAAAGGGAGAACAATGTTTGAATTTGCTCTCCCTTTTTTTGAAAAATAGGAGGATAAGTTATGTATAAACGTGTTTTATTAAAGCTTTCTGGTGAAGCATTAAAGGGAGAAACATCCTATGGAATTGATCCTAAGACCGTAAATGAGATCGCTGAACAAATCAAGGACGCAAAGGATTTAGGCGTTGAAATTGGTATTGTTGTAGGCGGAGGAAATATCTGGAGAGGAAAGACTGCAGAGGGCTTAGGTATGGATAGAGCTCAGGCAGATTACATGGGTATGCTTGCAACAATAATGAATGGGCTTGCCGTTCAGGATGCCCTAGAGCAGCATGGAGTTCCAACTCGTGTTATGACTGCTGTAGATTGCGATAAGGTTGCAGAGCCTTACATCAGAAGAAGAGCAATTCGCCATTTAGAAAAGGGGAGAGTTGTCATTTTCGTTGGTGGACTTGGTTCTCCATATTTTTCAACGGATACAGCATGTGTTTTACGTGCAACAGAAATTGAAGCAGAGGTTGTATTAATGGCTAAGAATCATACCGAGGGTGTATATGATTCTGATCCAAGATTAAATCCAAATGCAAAGCTATTTACTGAAATTACATTCTCAGAGATTTTAGAGAAGAATCTTCAGGTTATGGATTCAACTGCAGCATCCTTATGTAAGGATAATAAAAAGCCTTTAATCGTATTTAATATGAGTCAAAGAGGTAATATTGTTAAAGCAGTTGAAGGTAAAAAAATAGGTACACTAGTTAAAGTAGAATAGAGGAGGAGAAACTTGTGGAAGAAGAATTAGAAATGACCCTTTTAGAGGGCGAAGAAAAAATGGATAAGGCTATCGCTGCATATGAGCGTGAGTTATCCACTGTACGTACTGGTAGAGCTGCTCCAAGCCTATTAGATACTGTTTATTTTGAATATTATGGAGCAAAAACACAAATCAAGAATGCAGCATCCATCACTGTACCTGAATCCAATCAGCTTTTAATTAAGCCATATGATAAGTCTAGTGTTAAGGATATTGAAAAGGCAATTCTTGCATCACCTTTAGGATTAACTCCACAAAGTGATGGTACACAGATTCGTCTTATCTTACCAAAGATGACTGAGGAGAGAAGACGTGAGCTTGTTAAGTATGTTTCAAAGCTTGAGGAAACTGCTAAGGTAGCTATTAGAAATGCAAGAAGAGATTTAAATGACGATATTAAAAAGCTTGGCTTACCTGAGGATACTGAGGCTAATGCACTTGAGGAAGCACAAACACTTACAGATAAGAAAATTCAAGTTATTGTTGAATTAACAGAACGTAAGAGCAAGGACTTAATGACAATTTAACAAACGAAATCCAGCATTTTGGAAAATTATGGTGTTTTCCTTATATGCTGGATTTTTATTTTTTATAATGCTATAATACAATAGATTAAGTATTGTATATTAATATACAATAAAAATAAACCTATTTGTGAGGTGAATCCTATGAAAAAAAGAGTTATCACAGGTTTAATTCTTGCAACAATCCTGATTCCTTGTTTACTCGTTCCTGCCTGCTTGCCGGTTTTGGAATTCGTTGTAGTACTTTTGATAATTGTTGCTGAATTTGAATTATTAAATATGTATGATAGGGATAAAAAGATACCCCTTTGGTTAAAGATCGTAACAACACTTTTAACCTTAGGTTTATCGTTTTCCATTTTCTCTTTTATGTCTATGCAAGAAATTACAACCATCAACGCACAAGGAGAGGCTGTAAGAGTACATCTATTTGATCCAAATACTTCCCTAATTTTAAGAGGATTGAAGAAACTACATTTTCATTTAATGTTTACTCCTGTTACTGCATTGCTCATTAGCTTTATCATTCTTATGTCCTCTATGATTTTCCTTCATGATTTTGAGGTTAAGGATGCAGGTAGATTGTATTTATCTATTATTTATGTCGGTGTATGTAGCGCTGCATTTATGACACTTCGATTCTTTGGAGTAAGATTCGTCGTTTACTTATTATTAATTACAACCGCAACGGATATCTTTGCACTTGTCTTTGGTCTTGCCTTCGGTAGAAGTGGTAAGCATAAGCTTGCCCCTAAAATTTCCCCAAAGAAGTCTTGGGAGGGTGCGATTGGCGGAACCGCTGTTGCTATTGTATTAGGCTTTTGCTTTTCTTATTTATATGAATATATTTCTGGTTTGTTCCCAGCAATTTCAGGTGGACAGATGGAATTCTTCCAAGGTGTGTTTAACTATAATACATTTACTCAAGTAGGAAAGGTATTCGTTTGTTTAACATTAACTCTATTATTATCGATTACATCTCAGGTTGGAGATTTAGTTGCATCGAAATTGAAGCGTGCATATGACATAAAGGATTATTCCCAGGTATTCCCAGGCCATGGTGGAGTGCTTGATCGCTTTGATTCTGTATTCTTTTCATCAGCAATGTTTTTAGGATTCATTATCTTTGAGATTAACTTTATTGATGTATTATTGGCAGGTGCTGGTTTCTAATGAGATATTTATATATTGCAGGAGCTTGTGGGTCTATTGGTACACAAACTCTAGATATTGTAAGAGAAAATAAAAATGAATTTAAAGTCATTGGAATGAGTGTTGGAAAGAATAAGGAGCTAGCGATTAAACTCATTGAAGAGTTTAAACCTGAAATCGTATGTTTCCGTGAAGGATATGCCTACGATTTATCCTATAATCCAAAGATTGTATTTGGAGATAGTGGATTATTAGAGCTTGCTTCCTATTCCAAATATCCTGATGAGGTATTTGTTAATGCTTTAGTTGGTATGAGTGGTCTTATGCCTACGATTTATGCAATCAAGGCTTTAAAAACGATTTGCCTTGCCAATAAGGAAACCTTAGTTGCAGGTGGAGATATTGTAAGAGAATATGCTAAGGAATATAAGGTTAGCTTAGTCCCAATTGATTCAGAGCATTCTGCGATTTTAGAATGCCTACAAGGAGAAAATAAGGATGAGGTTAAAAGATTGATTATTACAGCTTCTGGTGGTTCTTTTCGAAATAAAACTAAAGAAGAGCTAAGGGATGTAACGAAAGCGGATGCTTTAAAGCACCCCAATTGGTCTATGGGAGCTAAGATTACGATTGATTCTGCCACTATGATGAATAAAGGCTTTGAGGTTATTGAAGCACATCATTTATTCGATATTCCTTATGAAAAAATTGATACTATCCTACATCCTGAATCTATCGTTCATTCTATGGTGGAATATGAGGATGGTGTAATTAAAGCATCCCTTGGTACTATAGATATGCATATTCCTATTTCCTATGCCCTAAGATATCCTAAGCATAAGGTATTAGAATCTAAGCCTTTAAATCTTATTGGCTTAAAGCTTGAATTTAAGGAATTATCTATAGATCGATACCCTTGCTTAGGCTTTGCATATTATGCTGCAAAAAGAGGCGGAGTATATCCTGCGGTTTTAAATGCTGCAAACGAGGCTGCTGTTCAATTATTTTTAGATGATAAGATTTCATTTTTAACCATTGAAGATATTATTGAAAAAGAAATTAAGGATGATAAATATGAGAATATTCCATATACTCTTGAGAATGTTGTATCCTTGAGTCATTCTTTAATTAATGAAATCTTATTAAAGTATGGAGGTGATTAATCTCATGTTTTTAGAATTAAGTGGATTTCCTCTTATTTTATTAGCGATTATTGCATTTATTGTTATTCTAGGCTTAATTATTTGTCTTCATGAAGCAGGACATTTCTATATGGCTAAGAAATTTGATGTCTTATGTCATGATTATTCCATTGGTATGGGACCTGCAATCTATAAGAAAAAGGGCAAGGAAACAACCTTCTGTGTTCGTGCAATTCCTATTGGTGGATTTGTTTCTATGGCAGGGGAGGAAGCAACGGATGATTTTACTAAGGTTGGTACAAAGGTTGGCCTAAACCTAGAGGATGATATCGTTCAAGAGATTATCTTAGATGATGCGAAGGAATGCATGGTTAGAGGAGAAATCAATGATAAGGATTTAGATGGCAAGGATGGTAAGGATTTATATATCACATTAATGGATGATATGGGTGAGACACATTATTATCAAGTAAGTGAGACCGCAACCTATGTGTTTGAAAAGAATGAAACCTTACAATTAGCACCATACCATAGAACCTTTGATGCAAAAAAGATTTGGCAAAGATTATTAATTCTATTTGCCGGACCTTTTATGAACTTTGTTTTGGCTTTTGTATTATACTTGATTATTGCCTTTGCAACTGGTGTTCCAAATTATGATTCCAATCGTGTAGGTACAGTATCAAGTGGATATCCTGCAGCAAGTTTTTTAGCTCCCCAAGATCAAATTACCTCTGTAAATGGGGTAAGTACCAATTCTTGGTGGGATTTCCAGCGAGAAATGGATAAGCTTTATGATAATTATGGTACAACCGTAAATATCACTTATTCTCATAATAATGAGGAGCATACGGCAACAATGGAAACCTATACCTCTATTGTTTCCATTGGTCTTACCAATTTTGGTGCTAAGGATTTTACCTTAGTAAAGGTTCCAGAAACTGAGGTTTTTGGCTTAGAGGTTGGAAAATCTACATTATCTAATGGAAAGAATTCTATTCGATATAAAGCAGAAGAGGGCACATTATCCCAAGGAGACTATATCACTAAGATTTCTATTGATGGGACAATTTATGCAATTGAATCCTGGAGCCAAATTATAAAATTGTTTAAGGAAATGAATGTTACTACATCCGTCGATGTAAGATTTGAATATTATGATTTAAAAGAGGATAACACCTATTCCTTAGTAAAGTTAGAGGATTGTAAATCTATTGAGCCTTATACAGATGAGTTATTATCCAATCAAAGAATTGAAAAAATTGCACAATACATTGGTGTTGCACCAGAATATCATTTTTCCTTCTTTGAATGTATTGGAGTGGCAGCTAAAGGCTTCTGGAATGATTTTACATTAATCTTTAGAACCTTAGGAATTCTAATTGCCCCTTCTAGTGTAAGACAGGTTGGTGTATCGGATTTATCCAGTGTTGTTGGTATATTCGATATGGTTAAGCAATATATTGGTGCTGGCTTTATCCCACTTTTATCCTTGACTGCATTATTATCTGTAAATATTGGTGTAATGAATTTACTTCCAATTCCTGCGCTCGATGGTGGAAGAATTGTATTCCTCATTATTGAGGGGATTACAGGTAAAAAAGTACCAAAGAAGGTTGAATCTATTATTAACCTTGTATTTATGGGATTGTTGTTAATATTATTCGTATTTATCACCTATAATGATATTTTACGTTTAATTCATTAATTTGTAGGAGCTGTATATTTTATGAGTGAGTTTGTAAAAACAAAAAAAGAATTCAATAAAAAGCCTTTTAATGGCAATAAGGACATTAAAGAAGGTAGCGAATTCATTTTAGATATTAAAAGATTAGGCATTAACGGAGAAGGAATAGGATTTTATAATCGTCTTGCTGTATTTGTTGATGGTGCAATCCCAGGGGAGGGACATAATGTTTCCATTACAAAACTTGAGGGTAAGATGGCCTATGCTAAGAGTATAGAAATAAAGACCAAAAGTGAATATAGAAAAGAGCCTTTATGTCCTTATTATCTATCTTGTGGTGGGTGTAATGTTATGCACATCGATTATAATGAAATGCTAAAATATAAAAGAGAAATTCTAATTGAGGCATTAAATAGATATACCACCATTAATCCTAAATCTTTTGAGATTAAGCAAACAATTCCATGTGATTATCCTTTAGGATATAGAAATAAAGCTCAATTAAATATAAAGAAATCTTTAGGTCATTCTCAGGTTTCTATGATTAAAGCGAATTCGAATATCTTAGTTCCAATTGATAAATGCTTAGTACAAAAGGATTTAATTAACACCATCAATGAAAAGGTATTAAAATGTATTGATGAATTCAATATTGATCCTTTTATTCGTAAAACAGGACTTGGTATTTTAAGATATCTAGTTGTTCGCGTAACAAAGGATGATAAAGCCTTAGTTTGCTTTGTGTGCAAGAAGAAGGATCGAGTGATAAAGGAATTAGCGAATAAGGTTTTAGAAATAAAAGAAGTAATTAGTGTATACGAAAACATCAATCCACAGGATAAATCTATTGATGTTTTTGGCACAGAAACGAATCATTTAGCCGGTGATGAATATATTATTGAAACTCTAGGAAAAATTAAATATAGAATTTATCCTACGACATTCTTCCAACTAAATTCTTATCAAGCAGAAAAGCTTTATGATACAATCCTAAAACAAGCAAAGCTTTCCTTCAAGGAAAGAGTATTAGATGCTTATTCGGGCGTTGGTACAATTGGATTATATTTGGCTCATAACGCAAAGGAAGTCATTGGTATAGAATATAATAAGGATTCCATTCGAGCTGCAAACGAAAATGCAAAACTAAACAAAATTACGAATGCAAGATTTATCCAAGGGGATGCCTCTGAATTATTACCTAAGATGGTTAGAGAAAATGAGGTATTTGATTGTTTAGTTGCAGATCCACCAAGAACAGGCTTAGGGGACAAGTTTATTACTTCCATATTAGAAAGTGGAGTAAAAAGATTCATATATGTTTCTTGTAATCCTGCAACACTAGCGAAGGATTTAGAAAAATTAAAGGAAGCATATCAAATCAATTCTATTACTCCTATAGATATGTTCCCACAAACTGCACATGTTGAAAGTGTTACTCTTTTAGTCAAACGATAATGTGAAAAAACAAGTCCACTGAATAAATCCTGAAGTATCATAAAAATATGTTAGTATAAATGTGAGTACTATGAAAAAGAATTAAAGAAGATAGATAAGGTATTACTCATCTAGTAAAACCTGCCTTCATTAGGGCAAAACCTATAGGGTGAGTAAAAGTAAAACCTATAGATCCCCTCACTTTAAGCGAATTGTAGATAGAGACTATACTGCGGCAACCCATATTTTAAATTATGGCATAGCCCATAATTAAAAAAAAATAGTATGGTAGGATACCGGAATTTACGCTCATGGAGTCCATGTAAGAGGCCAATTGGTAAAGAGTACTATGAAGTGAGAATTTTATGATTTAAATCGTGAATGTCCAATTACAAAGCGGAATTTATAGTGTTAATTTTGAAATCGAAAGAAAGGATAAATCAATTATTTTATAAATTTGATTGGTACTATTAATATGATATATGCATTTGAAAAGAGTGAACTAAGCTTTATTTTTACCACAAATGATTTCATACTTGATCAAAAAATCCAAGATGAATCATTGGAATGTTATTTAGCAAATAAATATGAGTATTTATATCAATTGGCATTTATTAAAGAAGAAAATATTAAAGAAAAAAGCGCAAAATATTTATATAACATTTCTTTAACCTTCAAAGAAAAAATATTAAACAGTCCCGAAATTGAATTTTTAAGGGAAAATATAGAACCCACGTATTCTTGCGATGAAATAAGGAAATTACTGGACTATATCCCATTTGTTGTTGGATATGAACGAATAAATGAAGAATGGATTATCCATTTATTAAATGAATTAAAGGAAGTATTTTCATCTGAAATAAAGGAATATAAAGGTACTGTAAATAGCTATTTATTTGAAAAGGATAAAACGGTAAAAATTCCTGAAAAAATATATTTTCATTTGGTGGAGAATAAAGAGGATCCAGAATATCCATTTGCGTTTTTAGCAACATATGTGACGAATATAAATGGTAAAATAAAACACAAACCACTTAGTTATTCATTGCATGAATATAGAAACGATACAAAGAGGGCATTAACTTTATTAAGTACATTAAATAAAGCGAAAGAGGTGTCAAAATTTGTTAATGATTTAATGTGTAATGACCATAATGATATCATGCACCCGATAAAATTGAGGGCAGATGAAGCATATCTATTTTTAACTGAGGTAAAAAAACTAGAAGAAGTTGGTATTTACTCAAGAATTCCAAATTGGTGGCGGAATCGTACTAGAAGTAATATTAAAATGTCCGTTAAGATTGGTGAAAAGGAAAATAGCATTTTGGGATTTGATTCCTTATTGTCCTTAAATCCATATTTATCTATTGATGGGGTAAAGCTAACCAAAAAAGAGATTAAAGAGATTCTTGAATTATCCAATGGATTGGCATTGATTAAAGGAAAATGGGTTGAAATTGATCATGAAAAACTAGAACAATTATTACATAAACTGGATGAAAATGATACAAATATTTCATTTCTGAATGCGCTTAGAATGTCGATGGAAGAAAATGAAGATGATATGGATTCTACTTATGTATCACAGGGTAAATGGATGAAAAATTTACTTGATGAATTAAAGAATGCGAATAAAATACAAAATGAAATTGTTCCTTCCACTCTAAACGCAACATTAAGACCATACCAGGAAAAAGGATATTCATGGCTTAGACTTTTAGATAGATTATCTATTGGTGGGTGTATAGCGGATGATATGGGTTTAGGTAAAACAATACAGGTTTTGACATTTTTGGAATCGAAAAGAATTGAAAATAATAAGAATCATAATCTATTGGTTGTTCCAGCATCCTTGCTTGGAAATTGGGAAAATGAAATATTGCGTTTTACGCCTTTATTAGATTATAAAATTGTACACAATAATGTATTGCCTGACCATATTCCCTTTTTAATGATTACTACATATTCGATGCTATCAAGGATTAAGGGATTAAATGAAATAAAATTTGACATCGTCATTTTAGATGAAGCTCAAGCTATCAAAAACCCAAACACGAAGCAAACAAAATTATCTAAATCATTGAATGCCAGAGTTAAGTTTAGCATGACGGGTACACCAATTGAAAATGATTTATCTAATTTGTGGTCGATTTTTGATTATCAGGATAAAGGCTTACTTGGAAGTGAAAGAGAATTTAAAAAATTTTGTAGTGATATCGATTCAAAACCATATAAATACCAGAAATTAAAAAACATGATAGCTCCATTTCTATTAAGAAGGGTTAAGACAGATAAAAGCATTATTAAAGATTTACCTGAGAAGATCGAAAAAATAGATTATGTCGATTTATCGAAAAAGCAGGTTGTACACTACAATGAAATATTAAAGGATTTAGAAAATAAATTGTTAGATTCGGATGGAATTCAGCGAAAAGGCCTTATACTATCTTCAATTTTAAAATTAAAACAAATTTGTAATCACCCCAATCAATATTTAGGCTTATGCAATGATTATTTTGAAATGGAAGATAGCGGTAAATTTGTTATGCTAAAAGAGATTTGCGAAGCAATTTATCAAAAAAGAGAAAGGGTATTAGTATTCACCCAATTTAAAGAAATAATAGAACCATTAAATCGTTTTTTATTTGAGGTTTTTAAAACTAAGGGATTGGTATTACATGGGTCAATCCATGTAAATAAAAGAAAAGAAATTGTAGAACAATTCCAAAGTGATGAATATATCCCATATATGATTATTTCGATTAAAGCTGGTGGTACTGGCTTAAATTTAACAAAAGCAAATCATGTAATTCATTTCGATAGGTGGTGGAATCCAGCGGTTGAAAATCAAGCAACAGATAGAGCTTTTAGAATAGGTCAAAAGAGAAATGTGGTTGTTCATAAATTCATTTGTAGAAAGACAGTTGAAGAAAAAATAGATGAATTAATCAATTCAAAATTGAAGTTAGTATCCGATGTAATTGGGGATACATCAGAAAAATGGATTACAGAAATGAATAATGAAGAAATTATGAACCTACTTAAGTTGGAGGGATAAAAATGGGATATAGCTATTATGATTATTCTTATACAACTATGGATGATTTAAAAAGATTAGCCAAAAAATCGACCGAAAGATTAACAAAAAAGGGGTTAATTCTTGAGCCTGTTCATTTAGTTGGTAATAAGATTGCAAAAAATTGGTGGGGTATTTCATGGATCGACAATCTTGAAAAGTATTCGGATTATAGTAATCGATTACCAAGAGGGAAAAAGTATCTTAAATCCGATTGTATACTTGATTTAAAGATAAAAAAAGGTAGAATAGATGCAATCGTTCAAGGCTCATCATCTAAGCCTTATGAAGTATGTGTCCATATCAAAGTTTTAAATAAAGAAAAAATAGAAGACATAGTTCAATTATGCGAAAATAAAATTGAAAGTATAGAAGACCTAATTAATGGGAAATTTCCGGATACATTAAAAGAGGTTTTTATTGGCAAAAACGGATTATTTCCAAGCCCCAATGAAATTGAATTTGATTGTTCTTGCCCCGATTATGCATCACTTTGTAAGCATGTTGCGAGTGTATTATATGCCATAGGCGCTAAATTTGATACGGATCCTAGATTATTTTTTGAATTAAGAGGAATAGATGTGAATCAATTCATAAAAAAAGCTGTTGATAATTCGATCGAAAAATTATTGGTTGAAAAGAAAAAAAGTGAAAGAGTAATTGCCGAAGAAGATATGGATAGATTATTTGGAATTTAATTGTAGAATAATGAATCATACCTTTTTCATTTTCATAAACTATTTTACTAAGAGAAAATCTTTACACTTGAATTCTTTATTGTAAAGGTATATACTATAGCGGTAATTGAATAAGATAGTTCGTAATCCATCCTATCTTTAAATAAAACTAGGGAACAAAAGAGTGTTTTTTAGTTGCACTCTTTTTATTTTTTGTGAGGAGTGATCGTATGAATCCCTTAAAAAAGTTGAAAATATGGTTTATTGATACACTGGAATGGTTCTTTGATTTTCATGATTGGAAGATGCTACTTAGAAGCATTCCTGGCGTAGTTACAATGCTATTTATAATGGCGACAATCACTATGAATTTAGCTGCAAATAAAATTGTTTGGAGTGGAATATATATTCATGACACTCCATTTGTGTCCATTACAGGAGGAATATTCCTTTCGTGGGCAGTTTTCTTAGTAATGGATATTGTAACAAAGACATATGGCACAAAGGCTGCAATTAAGCTAACGGTTTTAGGTGCTTTAGTGAATGCTATTGCGGTTATATTTTTAGCACTTATTGCTTTATTTCCGGCAAAATATCCATTTGAAGGTGCAAGTAATATTTTTGATACATTATTTGGCTTTGAGGCTAATGCTGCCCCACAGCCATGGCAAATATTAATATCATCTACAATTGCATATATTATCTCAGGTATTATAAATGCGATTATTAATGGTCTATTCGGTAAAATCTTTAAGAAGAATCCAGATGGTAAGCTTGCTTTTTATTGCAGAAGCTATGTGAGTACTATATTTGGTCAGTTTGTTGATAATTTTATTTTTGGCGCTTTAGCCTTCGCGGTTTTTGCAAAATTTTATACTTTCCCAACATTAATTGGCATTGCGCTTTTAGGTGCATTAATCGAACTATTCTTTGAGGTGTTCTTTAGTCCAATTGGATATAGAATCTGTAAAAAATGGCAATCCGAAGGAGTAGGAAAGGATTATTTTGACTATTGTAAGGAAATGGAATTACGTAAGGAACCATCAAGATTTGAGTTTAATAAAGAGGAAAATCTATGAGTGAAATAAAATTAGAATATTTGTCTGCACTTGAAATAGGTGAATTAGTGAACTCGAGGGTAGTCACACCAACAGAGGTGCTAAAGTATTTTGAAAAAAGAATAAAGGAAAGAAATAAATCCATTAACGCATTTACCTATACAAGATTTGATTTAGCCTATATAGAAGCAAAAAAAATTAGAAGAAAGATTAGAACAAGGGGAAAACTTAGGTATTTTTGCGGGTGTTCCCTTTGGTTTAAAGGACTTCTTGCCAAGCAAAAAGGGCTGGATGCATTCCTATGGTGGAGTTAAATGCTTAGTAAGCATGGATGAATATGATAGCTTATTTTGTGAAGTGATGGAACAAGAGGGTGGTATTGCCGTTGGTAAAACGAATGCCCCATCCTATGGCTTTAGTGGAACGACAGACAATAAGATGTATGGCGCAACATCTACTCCATTTAATACGTTATATAATGCTGGTGGATCCTCTGGTGGTAGTGCAGCTGCAGTAGCGGATGGCTTACTACCTATTGCAGAGGGAGGAGATGCTGGAGGGTCTATTCGAGTGCCTGCTTCTTGCTGTAATTTGGTGGGATTTAAGGCGGGCTTTGGTTCTATTCCATTATTGAGTAGACCGGATGCATATTCCGCATCCCATCCCTATTGTGTTGGTGGTGGATTAGTCAAAACAGTAAGTGATGCGATTGCCTTATATAAGCTTATGGCAAGGGTAGAGCCTAAGGATCCATATAACAATATGGTATTAAGACAAAATGAAGATATCGATGACTATATAAATAGTAATCAAGCCCTAAGAATTGCCTTTACCTATGATTTTGATTTATTTCAAGTAGATGAAGAAGTAAAAAAGATCGTTTATGATGCGGCAAAGCGCTTTATAGATAAGGGCTATATCGTTGAAGAGGTTCACTTTAATTTTAAGCATACAGCAAATGAATTTTCCTCTCTTTGGTGCAAGGGAATTACAATTGATTGTGCCTTAGAAATCAATCATCAAAAGGAAAAGGGAATGGATTATTTTAAAGATCATTTAGAGGATTTCCCAGAGGATTTCATTTATTATAAGAATGTTTGTGATCGCTTGGGGATTGAGGATTTATATGAGTTCAATTTAGCTAAAACGGATATTTTAGATAATTTTGAGGATGTATTTAAGAAATATGATTTAATTCTTTCACCAGTTACCTCATGTCTTCCTGTGAAAAATAATCCAAAGGGCTTTACAAAGGGACCAGAAGAAATCAATGGTAAAAGGGTGGATTCTCTAATTGGCTGGTGCCAAACGTATTTGGTTAATTTTGTAAGCTATCCAGCGATTTCTATTCCTGCAGGATTGGCATCTTTAAATTTACCTGTAGGTATGCAAATTATTGGTAAGCGATTTGAAGAAAAAATGGTCTTAAAGGCAGCTAAGGATTTTGAAGAAATTAAGCCTTGGAGAGATAATTATTCAATTTCCTTCAATAGAAAGATAAAATAAGTAGTAGAGAATGGAATTGCTCCCTTTAAAAGCATGAAAACACTTTTAATATTTAATTTTGATGATACAAAGTATTTAATACTTTTTATCTTTGAAATTAAGTGATATAATACATTTGGTTAAAAAATACATTTATTAAAGGAGAAATAAGATGAAGAGTTTATCACCACTTCAAAAGGCAAGATACCAATACACTCCAAAGCTACCTGGAATGTTAAGAAATGGTATTGCTGATATTTGTGTTAAGGAAGGCCTACCTACTCAATCTGTTCAAGATCAAGAGAAGATTAAGGCATTATTCCCTAATACTTATGGCGAAAAGGAAATTACATTCGAAAAGGGCAAGAATACATCTTTAGCTAAAAAGCAAGTTGTAGGTGTAATTCTATCTGGTGGACAGGCACCTGGTGGACACAATGTAATTTGTGGTTTATATGATGCACTTAAGGCTACAGATAAGAATAATGTTCTTTTAGGATTTAAGAATGGTCCTTCTGGACTTTTAGATGATGATTATATTGAATTCACTGATGAATATATAAACGAATACAGAAATACTGGTGGATTTGATATTATTGGTTCTGGTAGAACTAAGCTTGAAACTAAGGAGCAATTTAAGGTTGCAGCTGAAGTTGCAAAGAAGCATGGTATTACTGCAATTGTAATCATTGGTGGAGATGACTCCAATACAAATGCTGCAGTATTGGCTGAATATTTTGCAGCTAATCATACTGGCGTACAGGTTATTGGTTGTCCTAAGACTATCGATGGAGACTTAAAGAATGAGGATATTGAATGCTCCTTCGGCTTCGATACAGCTACTAAGACTTATTCTGAGGTTATCGGTAATATTGAAAGAGATGCGAACTCTGCAAAGAAGTATTGGCATTTCGTTAAGGTAATGGGCCGTAGTGCTTCTCACGTTACACTTGAGTGTGCTCTTGAGACTCAGCCTAATATCTGCTTAATTTCAGAAGAGGTTGCTGCAAAGAAGATGAGCTTATCTCAAATTGCAGATTATATTGCTGATTCTGTTGAGGCTCGTAGCCAAAAGGGTATGAACTTCGGTGTTGCAATCATTCCTGAAGGTGTTGTTGAATTTGTTCCTGAATTCTCAGTATTAATTGCTGAAATTAATGAATTACTTGCTGGGGCTAAGGCTGATCTGTTCAATGCTTTAGCAACTTGGAAGGAAAAGTATGAATTTATTAAGAAGGGCTTAACTGCTGCTTCCTTTGCTGTATTTGAAATTTTACCTGAGGCTATTCAGCAGCAATTATTCTTAGAGCGTGACCCTCATGGTAACGTACAGGTTTCCTTAATTGAATCTGAAAAGCTATTCAGTGCTTTAGTTAAGGCTAAACTTGCTGAAAGAAAGAAGGCTGGAACTTACAAGGGTAAGTTCAATGCATTACATCATTTCTTCGGTTATGAAGGAAGATGTGCATTCCCATCCAACTTTGATGCGGATTATTGCTATTCCCTAGGCTACAATGCATTCATGCTAATTCAGTATGGCTTTAATGGTTACCTATCTAAGGTATCTAATCTATCTAAGCCAGCTGAGGAATGGGTTGCAGGTGGTATGCCTATTACAAAGATGATGAATATGGAAAGACGTCACGGTGAAGACAAGCCAGTTATTAAGAAGGCTTTAGTTGAGCTTGATGGTGCTCCATTCAAATATTTCGAAGCTCATAGAGCACAGTGGGCTGTTGAAACTGCATATACTTATCCAGGTGCTATTCAGTATTTTGGACCAAGTGAGGTATGCGATCGTACAACAGTTACTCTTGCTTTAGAGAAGGGCATGTTAAAGTAATACAAGATGATGCATAGGCTATGGCTTATGCATTTTTCTTTTTTTTCAAACCCCCTTATGATATAATCAAAAGTGTTCAGTTGCAATTTAGGTGATTCTATGGAAGAAAAAGAAAAGAAGCCATCCTGGCTTGAAAAAATAGATCAAAAAGCTCTAGATAAGGGAAAAACAGTTAAGACATTATGGCAGATTCTAAAATTTACCATTATTTGTACGTTTACTACAGGAATTCAGCTTTTATTAGTAAATTTGTTGTTGTTATGGATGAAGAATTGGGATGCTCCACTTCCAAGCTTTTTAGAAATTATTTTTGATCCTAGTGTTGTAGGAGAAGGAAATGATAATTGGGGTTATGTATTACCTTTCTTCTTATCGAATGCTATATCGAATACGATTGCATATTTCTTAAATAAGAAGAAAACCTTCCGTTCGGATGCACCATTGTGGCATTTTTATGTTTATATAGGTGTCATTGTTTTCCTTGT